>CAUURC010000027.1:0-34547 GCA_963547405.1 uncultured Prevotella sp. | reverse complement strand
AACATCACAAAGAAATAACAATACCCCCACAACATAAAACTAATGTCTTAACTCCCTTTAACTCCTTAACTCCTTAACTCCTCCAAAACAACTCCTTAACTCCCCCAAGACATCTCCTTAACTCCCCCCAAACATCTCCTTCACGCTACAAAAATATATCATTTTAAAACTATAAACATTATGGAAAAGATTATCGGCCTCATAGACGCGCCGTTTACACCGTTCCACGCCAACGGTGACGTTAACCTCGAACCTATCGCTGCTTATGCGGCTATGTTGCAGAAAAACGGACTCAAAGGCGTATTCATCAATGGTTCTTCGGGCGAAGGCTACATGCTGACGACCGACGAACGCAAAGCTCTGGCCGAGAAATGGGTGAGCTGTGTGCCCGCCGGTTTCAAGGTAATCGTGCACGTGGGCAGCTGTTGTCTGCGCGAAAGTGTCGAATTGGCCCGCCACGCCCAGCAGATCGGAGCGTGGGGTATCGGTTCGATGGCACCTCCGTTCCCGAAGATTGGTCGCATCGAAGAACTCGTGAAATACTGCGAACAGATTGCCGCAGCCGCGCCCGAGTTGCCCTTCTACTACTACCACATCCCCGCTTTCAACGGCGCTTTCCTGCCTATGCTCGACCTGCTCAAGGCTGTTGATGGCCGCATTCCTAACTTTGCGGGTATCAAATACACTTTCGAGAGCCTTTACGAGTACAACCAGTGTCGCCTCTATGCCAATGGCAAGTACGACATGTTGCACGGACAGGACGAAACGATCCTACCTTCGCTGGCCCAAGGAGGCGCTCAGGGCGGCATCGGAGGTACCACCAACTACAACGGTCGTGAGCTTGTGGCCATCATCGACGCTTGGAAACGTGGCGACATCGAGGCCGCGCGCGACCATCAGAACTTCGCTCAGGAGGTGATAAACGTCATCTGCCACTTCCGTGGAAACATCGTTGGCGGCAAGCGCATTATGAAACTCATCGGCTTCGACTTAGGTCCGAACCGCGTGCCGTTCCAAAATATGACCGACGAAGAAGAACAACGCATGAAAGCCGAGCTGGAAAGCATTCACTTCTTTGACCGTTGCAACCAATTCTAAAACAAGACTTATGATAGATATAAAAGCATATATCAGCGAATGGGCACGTTCTTACAAGGACGACCTGACCCAAAATATCATGCCGTTCTGGATGAAGTACGGTCTCGACCGTGAACACGGAGGTGTCTATACCTGCGTAGACCGTGACGGAACGCTCATGGACACCACCAAGTCGGTATGGTTCCAAGGCCGCTTCGCCTTCGTTTGCGCCTACGCTTATAATAATATAGAGAAGAACGAGGAATGGCTTCAGGCCGCCAAAACGACTATCGACTTCATCGAAAAATACTGTTTCGACAAGGACGGGCACATGTATTTCTCCGTCACTGCCGACGGCCGGCCGCTGCGGAAGCGCCGTTATGTCTTCAGCGAGACCTTCGCCGCCATCGCCATGTCGGAATACGCGCTGGCCACAGGCGACATGCACTATGCCGAACGCGCCATGCAGGTGTTTGAAGACACCCAGCGTTTCTTGGCCACACCGGGCTTCCTTGCGCCCAAATTCGAGCCAGAGGTGCAGTTGCAGAGCCACTCCATCATCATGATTCTCATCAATGTGGGCAGCCGTTTGCGCGCCGTGGTGGACAATCCCAAACTAACGCTGCAAATCAACGACTCTATCGACAAGTTGCGTCGCTACTTCATGCACCCCGAATTCAAGGCTTTGCTCGAATGCGTAGGTCCTAACGGCGAGTTTGTCGATACCAATATGACCCGCGTTATCAACCCCGGTCATTGCATCGAGACCAGCTGGTTCCTCATGGAAGAGGCGCGCCAGCGCAACTGGGACAAAGATTTGATGGACACGGCCCTCACCATCTTCAACTGGTCATGGGACTGGGGATGGGATAAAGAGTACGGAGGCATCATCAATTTCCGCGACTGTCGCAACCTGCCTCCACAGGATTACTCGCAGGATATGAAGTTCTGGTGGCCGCAGAGTGAAACCATCATCGCCTCGCTCTACGCTTATCTGGGCACGGGCGACGAAGAATACCTCTATCGTCACCGCCAAATCAGCGAGTGGACATACGCTCATTTCCCCGATAAGGAGTATGGTGAGTGGTATGGATACCTGCATCGCGACGGCACGGTGGCCCAACCGGCCAAGGGAAACCTCTTTAAAGGGCCTTTCCACATCCCACGCATGATGATCAAGTCGTTTACGTTGTGTAATGAAATTCTTGAAAAGTTCTAAACGAACCCCATCGGATGGAACAACGAGAATATGATTTAATCATGGCCAACTATGGCGTCACACGGCAGCGCAGCTACGATATCGTGCTGCTGCCGTGGGGTGCCACAGAGCCTCACAACCTGCATCTGCCTTATCTGACCGACTGTATTCTGTCGCACGACATCGCCGTCGACGCCGCCCGCGTGGCCTTCGAGCGTCACGGAGTCAGATGTATGGTGATGCCACCCGTCACCATGGGCTCGCAGAATCCGGGACAACGCGACCTGCCTTTCTGCATTCATGCCTCCTACGACACCCAGCGTGCCATTCTCACCGATACCGTAGAGTCGCTCCGTCATCAGGGTTTTCGCAAACTGGTCATCGTCAATGGCCACGGCGGCAATAACTTCCGAAATATGACGCGCGACCTTTCGACGGCCTATCCCGACTTCTTCATCGCCTGCAGTGAGTGGTTTAAGATGGCGCCGGTGGCCGAATACTTCGACCAACCGGGCGATCATGCCGACGAAGTAGAGACATCTGTCATGATGCACTACCATCCCGAGTGGGTCAACCTGTCCGAAGCCGGCCCGGGCGAAGGTCACGGATTTGCCGTCAAAGCATTGCGACAAGGCAAGGTTTGGTTGCCTCGCCATTGGAATTTGGCGTCGCCCGACGATACGGGTATCGGCAATCCGGCCCTTGCTACGGCCGAAAAGGGTAGGCGTTTTGCTGAGGCCGTCGTAGCGGAATACGCCGATTTTCTGCGTGATTTCAAGCAGATTCAGCAAGCGGAAGACCTTTACGAATAACACGCGTGACCCTTTGAAGTAAGGCTGCGCCATGAATCGCCACCGGCGAAACCATGGCGCAGCCTTACTTTTTGCTCAAATTCATGATGAAAAAATCGTACAAACCGCTCGTTTATTTTGCGTCAGGATTTTTTTTGTCGCAAATAAGCCAAGCATTTCGCACTTTGTTAAAAATGGGCAAATAACTGATAGCCAACCACTTGTGTAAAACAGCCCATTCCTCGTGCCTCAAAAACACCCCCAAATACCGCAAAAAGCCACCTAAAAGCAGCCCTTTTACCGTGTAAAAGCATAGCTATTACCACGCGAAAGGGCTGCTTTTACCATGCAAAAGCTATGCTTTGACATCGCGAAAAGCGAAAAACACCGGCACGCAAGTGCAAAAAACACCATTTCATCTCTATTTTTCGCTCTAGTTGAAGCATTTTTAGAGGCCGTTTTTGTGACTGCATTTTTACATTTTTGCTGCCCTGTGCCACCGTCCAAGCAGGATGAATTGCGCTTTGTAAGCTCGTGGTTTTCGCCGGGTAGGGCACCTTCCGCCGCGAAAAGGCTAAAAAGCCGTCAAAAAAGAATACAAACGGTGGAATCTTTTTTTGACGAACAGTGATTAAACATAAACGATTGTGGTTTGAAAGCAGTTTTTTACCTTTTGAAAAAATATTTAAGAAAATTCTTGCAAGTTTCATTTATTTTAGTCATATTTGCAAGTTGAAAGTGGCATTTTCAGACATCTATCACCTTGATGACGCCTGATGAGCCTTACATCATATACCATATAGGATTAAATCTAAACATCAATAATTCACAAAAACCGCTTATGAAAAGACACGTAGCGCTAATAGGAGCGCTTTTACTATCGTGTGGCGCAACAGGAAGTTACGCTTTCGCAGCGCCTACCCCGCAGATTGTGACGGACAGTAAGACTACCGTTACGGTGAAAGGAACGATTGTCGACGAGAATGGCGACCCCATCATTGGAGCCAGCATTGCCGAATTGGGTACAACCCGTGGCGCGGTCTCGAACACAACCGGTAGTTTTGAACTGAAAACAACCGAGAATGCCAAACTCCGTATCTCTTTCCTAGGCTACAAGACCGTTGAGTTGAAGGCCAAAAGCAGCATGCACGTGCAGATGACGCCTGACAACGCGCTGCTCGACGAAGTGGTTGTCGTAGGTTATGGTCAACAGAAGAAGGTGAATCTCACCGGTGCTGTGGCCAATGTAGATATCGACAAGACGCTCGGAAGCCGTCCGGAGCAAGACGTCAGCAAGGCATTGCAAGGTGCGGTGGCCGGTCTGACGGTGCTGAGCAACAACGGTGACCTCAACGCCAAGCCCTCTCTTTCCATCCGTGGTTTGGGTACGTTGTCCAATGAACAGAAATCTTCGCCGCTCATCATAGTCGATGGTGTTCCCACCGATGACCTTACGATGATCAACGGTAACGACATTGCCTCTATCTCCGTACTGAAAGACGCCTCGTCGTCAGCCATCTACGGTGCGAGAGCTGCTTTTGGTGTTATCCTCATCACCACGAAGCAGGCCAAGAAAGGCGATCGCGTGACGGTGAAGTACAACGGTCAGATGGCTTGGGATCAGGCCACGGTGCTGCCCGACTTCCCTTCGGTGCCCGAACAGTTGATACCTGCCTTGATTGCTAAGAAGCGCGCCGGGCAGACAACGCCCGAACTCTTCGGCATGTACTTCGACAAGTTGCTGCCGCTGGCCCAGGATTGGGAAAAACAATACGGCGGAAAGAAGGGTTACAGCGTGATGCAACCTTGGCAGAGTGACGAAGCCGTGGGCGACTATGACTTCCGTTCAGGCTCTCCGCTCTACTATGCCAATTACGACGTTCGGAAAATCTGGTACGATAACGCCGCGCCCTCACAGACACATGACGTTAGTATCTCGGGTTCTTCTGGTCGTACCACGTTCTATACGTCACTGGGCTACGACTACAAGCAAGACCTCATGAAGTTCAATCCCAGCAAGCGCAGCCGTCACAGCGCAACAATCAATTTGCAGACAGACGTTACCGACTGGCTCACAGCAGGCGTTCGCTTCAACTATACACGCCGTCATTTCAGCGCGGTTGACCCGGAAAGCTATCCTATTTTCCAGTATCTGTGGCGCTGGGGTTCTTATTTCATTCCATCAGGTATCTATAAGGACGCCGACGGAACGGAGTACGACTACCGTCTGATTGCCATGCAGAAGCAGGCCAACCGCTTCACCATCGCGCACGACGTGCTGCGCATGAATGCTTTTGTGAAGGCCAACATTACCAAGGAATTGACGTTCAATGCCGATTATACTTATCAGATTGATAACTTCAATGAGAAGAAATCGCTCAGAAGTATATATGGTATGAACTGGGGGGGCACAACGCCTCGCTATATCACTCCTTCCAGTAAATCGGCTACCACACGTTGGAACCGCAAGATGGATCGTTGGACAGCTAATGCCTACCTGAACTACGCTCATACGTTCAACGACGTGCACAATCTGAACGTGATGGCGGGTATCAACGGCGAAAGCTTCACGTCTGATTACTTTGGAGCAACCCGTAAACTGCTTTACGATGAGAACTATCCGGAGCTGAATCTGGCCTACGGTGAAATGAAAGACGCCACCATTGAATCAGAAACGTCCGACCGTGCTTCTGCCGGTTACTTCGGACGTATCAACTATGACTATAAGGGAATTTACCTGTTTGAGTTCAACGGACGTTATGACGGCTCGAGCCGCTTCCGCAGTGGCGATCGTTGGGCGTTCTTCCCCAGCTTCTCTTTGGGTTATCGTTTCAGCGAAGAAGGCTATTGGAAAAACTATCGCAACATCGTTTCTAATGGTAAGATACGCTTCTCTTTCGGTGAAATCGGTAACGAAGCCATCGGTAACAACATGTTCCTCTCTACGCTGACACCTTATCAGGTAGAACCCGTTACTAAATTCTTGTGGCTGAATGGCAGTGGCGCTAAGGTCAACGGCTTTACGATGCCTACTTGGGTGAACCCATCGCTTACTTGGGAACGTATCCAAACGAAGAACCTCGGCCTTGATCTCGGTTTCCTGAACGACGAGTTTACGCTGACCGCCGAAATCTACGAGCGTCTGACCAAAGACATGCTTGCACCGGGTAACGCCATTCCTTCGGCCGTTGGTGCCGGAGCACCTTATACAAATGGTGGAGAATTGCAGGCACGTGGCTGGGAATTGTCGCTGGCATGGCGCAAGCAGTTTAGCAAAGATTTGGGTCTCTATGCTAACTTCAGCATTGGCGACTCTAAGATAAAGGTAAAGAAGTGGAACAATTCTAACAAGATCATCGGCCACACCAACGATGTTTCATACGCTTATGAAGGTCAGACATGGGGCGATATCTGGGGTTTCGAGACCGATCGTTACTTCACGGAGGACGACTTTCTGGGTCGCAATGCCGACGGCAGTTGGATTTATAAGAAGGGAGTAGCCGATCAAACGGGTATTCAGACCAACAACTTCGTCTATGGTCCCGGTGATATCAAGTTCAAAGACCTTGACGGCGACGGCAAGATAACCGGTGGAAAGGGAACCTTAGATGATCACGGCGACCTCAAGGTTATCGGTAATACGCTGCCACGCTATGAATACAGCTTCCACATCGGTGGAACATTCAAGGGCTTCGACCTCGATCTCTTCTTCCAAGGTGTAGGCAAGCGCGACATCTGGACAATCAGTTCGTTCAACTTCCCACTCATGAAAGAATCCGATTTGACCGTTTACAAGCACCAGACCAACTATAACATCTATACATGGGATGCCGATCCAAACAAGAAAGTAGTGAAAATCGATCAGAAGAACGATTATCCTTGCTTGTGGCCCGGTAGCGAAACAGCCGGTAATGTGCCAGCTTTGGCAGAAGCCAAGGGTAGCCATAACTACTACCCACAGAGCAGATACCTCACCAAGATGTCTTATCTGCGTCTGAAAAATATTACGTTGGGTTACACCTTGCCGAAAGACTTGACACGCAAGGCCTACATCCAGAATCTGAGACTCTATGTAAGTGCCAACAACCTCTTCCTGCTTCACAAGGGCAACGGTAATTTGCCGGTCGATCCGGAGGTTAACGAAGGTCAGGGTATAAAATACGGAGGCTGGGGACGTACACAGCCTATTACCCGTTCGTTCGCCGTAGGTGTGCAGGTTACATTATAAGGGACATATAAATATCAAGCATCATGAAAAAATCATTTCTATATATCTTTGCGGCTTCAGCCTTAGTGCTGACCGGCTGTAACGACCTGTTGGACAAGAATCCACGTGATACGTTCACCAATGGTCCGGCTTTTTGGAGCAATGTCAATGAGGTAGAGAGCTACAGCAACGCTTTTTACTCGTTCTACGGCACTGCCAGCAGTTTTTATTTCAACGCTTTAAACGACGATCAAGTTAAGCCTACATTCGCCGACTGGACTTTCCGCACGATTCCTAATAAGGCTGCCGCATGGTCGGGACGCTTTACGAAAGTGCGTCGTGTCAACTATATGCTCGACGGCATCAAAACATCGAGCCTCACCGACGCGGAAAAGGCTAAGTTTGAGGCGATTGGTCGTCTCAACAGAGCATGGGTTTACTACGAGTTAGTGAAAATGTATGGTGACGTTCAGTGGGAAGAGAAAGTGATTCTCGACCCCAACGACGAAGCTGTTTATGGCCCACGCAACGACCGCGATGAAGTGATGGATAAGGTTTTGGCTGACCTTGACTTCGCGATAGCTAACCTTCCGACGATCGGTAAGGATAAGACTACGTGGAGCAAGGAAATGGCGTTGGCCATAAAGAGCGAGGTTTGCCTTTACGAAGGTACTTTCTGCAAATACCGTACGCAAGCCGACAACGGCAAGGCTGCCGATGCCACCCGTGCCGCTAAGTATTTAGGCGAGAGCGTAAAGGCTTCGGAAGCGCTGATGAACGGCAAGTTCAAGCTCAACGAATGGAAGCCTAACGCCAGCGGAAAGATTTATACCATCTATAATTCGCTCGATTTGTCGACCAACAGTGAAGTCATCTTCTACAACAATTATGAAAAAGATGTCAAAGGCCATGGTCTCTGCGACTTCACTTGTAGCTCAACAACACAGAATGGTCTTACACAAGACGCTGTCAACGCGTTCCTCTTTAAGGATGGAAAACCATTGGCAACAACGACGATGGATACAAACGACGCGGCTGTTAAGAATGCTAATGGCAACTATTCTATTAGTCATCTGTTGAAGGTAAAGGATAAACGCCTGAGTCTGCTCATTGACTCTGTCATTTGCTTCAAGGGTCATGGCTGGATTCGTAATGAACCTTCGCCCAATGGTCCGCTGCCAGCTGAGACAACAGCGTCTACCGGTTACACTATTTATAAGTATGATAACCCACAGATGGAGTTGTATTATCGTACCAATACAACGACCAACTATACCGACATCCCTTTGTTCTGGTATTCTGTTATCCTGTTGAACCATGCTGAAGCGAAAGCTGAATTAGGAACGCTTACACAAGCCGACCTCGATAAGACCATCAACTTGCTGCAAAAGCGTGCCGAATTGCCCAACATGACACTCACTCCGGATGCTGATCCCGCTAACAATATGGGTGTAAGCAACTTGATTTGGGAGATACGTCGCGTGCGTCGCTGCGAATTGATGTGCGACTTAGACTTCCGTTATTGGGATCTCGTGCGCTGGCATCAGCTTGACAAGCTCGACAGCAACACCTATCCGGCTATCAACCGTGGTGCCAATATTACCAATTTGGCAGACAAGACCGGACAAAACGTGGACGCAAAGAACTACCTCATCGGTACGTCAGCTACTCGTAAGTTTGAGGCAAAATATTACTTGTACCCCGTTCCAAGCAACGAAATCATGCTGAATGAGAAACAAGTAAGGCAGAATCCGAACTGGTAAAAGCCAGACGCATGAAGCGTCTTTTTATAACTAATACGAACAATATCGACTACCGAGACTTGCCATGTGCAAGTCCCGGTAGTTTAGTAATCTCCTCATGAACAAGCTTTTCGTTTTCTCTATGATTGCCGGATGGTTCATGCCGGCCCAAACAATGGCCCAAACTTTTGCTCCAGCGCAGAAGACGGCCATTGAAACCGTGTTGAGACAGTTCACTCCCGGCTTCAGCACCGGCCGTGTAAACGTAGACTCTGCCCAAGTAGATGGTAATCGCCTTGTGATCTATGCCAGCACGGGTTTTTCATATATCTCATTTAATCAGGCCAAATGCGACGCCATTATCAGTGGTGTCAAAGCCGCGTTGCCCGACACTTACAAGAACAACGAGGTGCGTATCATCACAGGAGGTGTAGATATTCACGATCTGATTCCCCGTTATCTGCGCCCGAAAGCCGACAAACCGGCTGTATTCACGCAGGACAAAGCGGTGCCATTGGTGTGTAATCTGAGCCGTCCTGCTGTGCCGACCAATGGCCTTTATGGTCGTCACATCGCCATGTGGCAGAGCCACGGTCTCTATTTTGAACCGGGACGGCAACGTTGGCAATGGCAACGGGGGCGTATGTTTCAGACAGTAGAGGACAAATACACGCAACAATACGTGCTCCCTTATCTTATTCCCATGCTCGAAAAGGCGGGTGCCTACGTATTGACACCCCGCGAACGCGACACCAACCCCTATGAAGTGGTGGTCGACAACGACGGAAAGCTGGCTTCTTCGCCTTATCAAGAAACCAATGGCGACAAGCTTTGGACAACCGGCAATGGCCCCGGCTTTGCCTACGTACGACAAGAATATAAGAATTTTGAGAATCCTTTCCGTGAAGGAACCTACCGTATGGCGGAAACAACGTCGAACAAGAGCCGCGCCGGCAAAATCAAATGGACTCCCCGCATCACCGTCGGTCGCCCCTATGCAGTCTATGTGGCCTATCAATCGCTACCCAATAGTACCACGCAAGCCCTCTATACGGTGAATCACAAAGGAGGCAGTACTCACTTTTCGGTCAACCAACAGATGGGTGGAGGCACGTGGATTTACCTCGGTACTTTTGAATTTGACGAAGGAACGCAAGGTAACGTGACGCTTTCCAACTATTCAAAAGAGAAAGGTACCGTTGTGACGGCTGATGCCGTGCGCTTCGGAGGCGGCATGGGCAATATCGCCCGACGGGCCGACGGCGATAGCATTGCCTATAACGGAAAGATAGATCGCCAGTCGGGCTACCGTGCTCGTAATGCTTGGCAGCCCCAACTAAACTATCCTTACGAAACCAGTGGCTATCCCCGATACTTAGAAGGAGCCCGTTATTACATGCAGTGGGCCGGCATTCCCGACAGCATTTATTCGCCTTCGCATGGCAATGATGACTATCGCGACGACTACAAGAACCGCGGCCCATGGGCCAACTACCTGCTGGGAGGAACCAAAGCCTGGCCCGAAGGCAAGGGACTTCGTATCCCCATCGACCTCTCTTTCGCTTTCCACAGCGATGCCGGCACCGTTTATGGCGACTCTATCATCGGCACTTTGGGCATTTATATGGTCAATCGCTATGGTGGAAAGTTTGCTGATGGCACCAGTCGACAAATCAATCACGACCTCTGCGACCTTGTTCAGTCGCAGATTGTGAGCGATATCCGCACGCTCTACGAACCTAAATGGACACGACGGGGCATGTGGAACCAGTCTTATTTCGAAGCGTGGACACCCCGTGTGCCTGCCATGTTGCTCGAATTGCTCTCACATGAGAACTTCGCCGACATGCGCTATGGTGCCGATCCCCGCTTCCAATTCTCTGTTTCGCGTGCTATCTACAAAGGCATGCTTCGCTTCCTGTCCGACAACTATGGCACGGATTATGTGGTTCAACCGCTCCCTGTCAAGGACTTTGCGCTCCAACTGACCAAGAATAACAAGGTGATGCTGACTTGGCAACCCGTCGATGACCCTTTGGAAGCAACGGCCAAAGCTGAGAAATACATCGTCTACACTCGGTTAGGCGATGGCGGTTGGGACAATGGAGTGGTGGTGAAGAAACCGCAATACACCGCTACGATAGCTTCCGATCAGGTGGTGAGCTTCAAAGTGTGTGCCTTGAACAAGGGCGGAGAGAGCTTCCCGTCAGAGATATTAAGTGCCGGTATAGCCTCAACGACCACTGCCAAGCCTGTGCTTGTGGTCAATGGCTTCGACCGTATCAGCGCGCCCGATGATTTCCGCAGTGCCGATGATGAGCAGGCGGGCTTTCTGGCAGACGATGATAATGGCGTGCCCTATCGTGAAATGATTTCCTATACGGGTAAGATGAAGGAGTTCCGGCGTGCCATTCCTTGGACAGACGACGACGCTTCGGGCTACGGCGACAGCCAAAGTAACTATGAACGCATCGTGGTGAAAGGCAATACCTTCGACTATCCGGCACTCCATGGCCGCTCTATTCTGAAGGCAGGCTATAGCTTTATATCGGTCAGTCGTGACGCCGCAGTTGACCTTCAGCTCTTCGATAGCGAGAAATTCAGTGCGGTCGATCTTATCTTGGGTAAGAATAAACAGACCAAGATGGGACGTATCGGAGCTATCAAGGGACTTGATTTCAAGACCTTTCCCAAACCGTTGCAGCAAGCTATTACAACCTATTGTCAAGCCGGCGGACGCATCTTTGTGTCGGGTTCATACGTAGCTACCGACCTTTGGCAGAACCCCATCGCCAAGGCCGACAAGGAAGACATCGCCTTTGCGCGTGGTATTCTGAAATACCAGTGGCGCAACGATAAGGCTTCAACCGAAGGTGAGATTACAACCGTGGTGTCGCCGTTGACCGATAAACGATTGCGGATGGAATATTTCAACCGCCCCAACGAACAATCATACGTAGTGGAGTCGCCCGACGCCATCGATCCCGCAGATTCTTGCGCCTATACGGCTTTCCGTTATCCCGAAAACAACAAGAGCGCGGGCATCGTTTTCGGCGGTAATGAGACCGATCGGTGGCGCACGGTGGTGCTTGGTTTTCCTTTTGAAGCGGTGAAGAACGAAGCTCTACGCGATGAGATGATGAAGATGATTATGTCGTTTCTTATTACGCAAGGGCGTTGAATATAGCGAACGGTTTAATTCAAGCCACTCCAATAATCCTAATAAAACATAGCAAAACAAAATAAAGAATGATGTATTCGCAAGAATGATGTTATTTTAATATCTTTGCAGCATCATATAGGAAAGGTAAAACAATATGACTCTTTTCATAACGAAACTAAAACGGTGGCACTTACAAGCTGCCATTTTGTGGGCATTCCTTGGTGTCTGTTTATCAATACAAGCCGGTGAACCTTTCCGCTTTGCCCTTCTCACCGACATTCATATCGACATTAACGCTCCAAATCCCACACAAGATTTGCGCAATTCGGTAGATCAAATCAATCAATCGGACAGCATTGACTTCATTCTCGTCACCGGCGACATCGCCGATAAGGGCGATGGAGCCTCATTGCGGTTGGCTAAACAGGAGCTTGACCGGCTACAACGACCCTACTACATCGTACAAGGCAACCATGATCAGAAGTGGAGTGAGAGTGGTTGCTTGGATTTCAAGCATATTTTTGGCTACGAACGTTTCAAGTTTGAGCATCGTGGCTATCTGTTTTTGGGCTTTCCGAGCGGTCCACTCATGCGCATGGCTTTGGGACATGTGGCCCCGGAAGATATTGATTGGGTCGTAGAAGAACTGAAAAAGAACGGCACTGATGGTAAGCCTGTATTCCTTGTGAGCCACATGCCCATGCTATCGGAGGACGTCGACAATTGTTTTGATGTGACAGATGCTGTGCGATCCTTTCCCGTTCAGGCCTTTCTGAACGGCCATTACCATCGCAACCGATTTGAGACATACGATGGAATACCGGGCTTTGTCAACATCACCAACCTCAGACAGAAAGGCCGTACGGCCGGACAATATAACGAATACGACGTAACGGCGGACTCGCTTATCGCTTATACGCATCCCGTTGGTTTGCCCCGTTATCGCTGGGCCGCTATCGCTCTTGGTCAACGACTTGGCCCGGCTGCAGCAGCCACGTCGCCTTTGCGTCCTGATTTCAGCGTCAACGAAGCCTATCCCATGGTGAAAGAAACGTGGCAGGTCGCTCTTCGAGCCGGTATCTATTCATCACCGGCTATTGACAAGCAACGAATTGTGGTGGCCGACAACCTCGGACGCATCACTTGCTTTGGCCATCAAGGCCGGCAACGCTGGCAATATACCACCGGTGCCCGCATCATTGGTACGCCCGCAATCGGCCGTGGTGTCGTGGTGGCTGGTTCGGCCGATGGTTTTATTTATGGACTTGATGCCCGTCAGGGTACCTTACGATGGAAAGTGCGGACGCAAAGACCCGTTGTGAGTGCCGTAACGATCCGTGGCGGTATAGCTTACGTGGGCAGTGGTGACCATATTTTCCGTGCTATCCGCGTCAAAGATGGCACAATCCTTTGGAGCCGACAGGGCATTCGGGGCTACGTAGAAACACGACCGCTGGTCAATCGGCGCATGGTTGTCTTCGGCGACTGGGCCAATACTGTATACGCGCTGCGCCGTAAAGACGGAAACCCATTGTGGGAGTGGACCACCGGACGACAAAATATGCACTATTCGCCAGCCGGTGTGTGGCCCGTTGAGGCTCATCAGAAAGTGTTCGTGGTCGATCCACGTCGCGTACTGACTGCCATCGACGCTCGCGATGGTCACGAAATCTACGCCACCAAGCAGAGTGTGGTGCGCGAATCCATTGGTATTTCAAAAGACCGGAAACGTATTTATGCCAAGACCATGCGTGATAGTGTAGTCTGTTATTCTGCTTTGGACAATCATCCACGACAACTATGGGCCTGCCATGTAGGCTTTGGTTACGAACATGCCACCGTCATGCTACCCGAAAAAGACGGAGTGGTATTCTCTTCCACCAAGAATGGCTTGATTTTCGCCATCGAAGCGAAGACCGGACGCTTGCTATGGAAGCATAAAGTGAGCAACACGCTCGTCAACACGGTGGTTCCTTTAAGCCGCAACATTGTGCTCTATACAGACGAAGACGGCTTTTTAGGAAAACTCTCAATCAACAATAATCACTAACAATATAACAATCATGAAGAAAATGGTAGATTGCTTCCTCCCCATGGCGGGCCAGGAAGAGTTAAAAAGAACCCTTGAAGGCCTGAAAGGGCAAGATATCGTGAACCGCATTATCATCCTACAGTCCGGTGAACCGGTAGCCGTAGAAGGTGTTGACGGCGTTCTGACCATCGATACGCTGAAGAGCAGCGACACGATGCGTAAGGTGGCTGAGGCTGCTGAGGCTCCTTTCACCTTATTATATATGAAGGAGCAATACATGGAAATCGGTCTTTACGCGCTCGAACGTATGACCGGTATTGCTCAATGCACCCATGCCGGCATGGTATATGCCGACCATTACAAAATATCTGCAGAGGGAATCCGCTCGGAATCACCCGTTATCGACTACCAGAAAGGTAGTTTGCGCGACGACTTCGACTTCGGTTCGGTACTCTTTTTCCGCACCGACGCTCTCAAGGCAGCAGCCGGTAAGATGACTTCTCACTATCAGGCAGCCGGCTTCTATGACCTCCGACTGAAGCTATCACAATGCGAAGAGCTTGTTCATATCAACGAAAACCTCTACAGCGAGGTGGAACTCGACAACCGCAAAACAGGAGAAAAGCTTTTCGACTACGTGGATCCACGCAACCGCGCCTCACAAATTGAGATGGAACAGGCCTGCACCGAGCATCTGAAGGAAATCGGTGGTTACCTCGCTCCTAAGTTTGAGCCCGTTGATTTCAATCAAGAAGCCTTTGAATATGAGGCAACCATCATGATTCCCGTGCGCAATCGCATCCGCACAATCCGTGATGCCATCGACAGCGCGTTGAGCCAAAAGACTAATTTTAAGTACAATGTATTCGTTGTTGAGAATGGTCCTGAATTCCATTCTACCGACGGTACCACCGAAGCCATTGAGGAATACAAGAGTGATGAGCGACTGATACACCTCATTCCGACCCGTCGCGACATCGGTGTTGGTGGTGCTTGGAACATGGCTACCCACCATCCTAAATGCGGCCGCTTCATCGTTCAGCTCGACAGCGATGATGTATATTCTGACGAAAACACGCTTCAGAAGTTTGTAGACGCCTTCCATGAGCAGCAATGCGCTATGGTTATCGGCTCTTATATGCTGACAGACATCGATAAGAACATGCTTCCGCCGGGCAAAATCGACCACCGCGAGTGGACTCCCGACAACGGTCGCAACAATGCTTTGCGTATCAACGGACTCGGTGCGCCACGCGGTTTCTTCACACCGGTGATACGGACAGTCAACCTTCCCAATGTAAACTATGGCGAAGATTATGCTTTGGGCCTGGCCATTTCACGTCATTACCAGATTGGTCGCATCTATGATGTGCTCTATTGCTGCCGTCGTTGGGACGACAACTCTGATGCCGCGCTCAGCATTGAGAAGGAAAATCGCAACAATACGTACAAGGATCGTGTCCGCACATGGGAGTTGCAGGCCCGCATTGCCATGAATAAATAAGGATTATTCGTTGTCAACAATACGCTAAAAATCAATGAAAAGCAACATAAAATCTCCATGGCTGTGGGTGCCCACGCTGTATTTTGCCGAGGGTGTGCCCTATTTCGTCGTGAATAACATCTCTGTTATGATGTTCACAAAGATGGGTGTACCCAACGGCGATATGGCTTTCTTCACGACACTGCTGTATTTTCCGTGGCTGCTCAAGGGTATTTGGAGTCCCTTGGTCGACGTAATCAGAACCAAACGCTGGTGGATTGTCTGCATGCAGATGATTATGACCGCGTTCCTTGTTCTGCTGACAGTCACGCTGCCTAACCCTTCGCCAGAGCTTATTGACAGTGGACAGACGCCAATCAGCATGTTTACGCTGACCTTAGTACTGTTTATCATCGCCGCTTTCGCCTCGGCCACCCATGACATTGCGGCCGATGGTTACTACATGCTGGCCCATAATCCAAGCAGTCAGGCCGCTTTCATCGGCATCCGCAGTACTTTCTACCGCATCGCCTCTGTTTTCGGTCAGGGTGTACTGGTCTTTATCGCCGGCAGTATCGAGAACGATACCGGCAATATACCCTATTCGTGGAAGATTACGCTGGGCGTGAGCGCGGTCGTTTGCTTCCTTATTACGCTTTATCACACCTTTTTCCTTCCTCATTCGGCCGAAGACAAACCGCGCGTTGCTGATACTGTCGACGACAAGGAAGCCGCCGACCTAAAGCGAAAGGAACTGATCAACTCGTTTGTCACGTTCCTTAAGAAGCCCCATGTGCTCTGGGCAATTGCCTTTATGTTGCTCTATCGTTTGCCCGAAGGATTCCTTATCAAGATGTGTCAACCATTCCTCGTTCACGGCACAGACAGCGGTGGACTGGGCTTGAGTACCGATATGGTCGGTCTCGTCTATGGAACCTTTGGCGTGATGGCCTTGTTGGGCGGTGGCATCGTGGGTGGAATCTTCGCCTCACGCGTTGGTTTGAAGCGGTCGTTGTGGATTATGGCAGCCTGCATGACGCTTCCCTGTATCACTTTCGTTTATCTGGCCGTCTACCAACCCGCAGATCTCACCGTCATCAGCGTGGCCGTCTGCATCGAACAGTTCGGCTATGGCTTCGGCTTCACAGCCTATATGCTCTATATGATGTACTTCTCCGAAGGCGAATTCAAGACCTCTCACTATGCCATCTGTACCGCTTTCATGGCCTTGAGCATGATGCTTCCGGGCTTTATAGCAGGTTATATTCAAGAAGCCATTGGTTATGTGAACTTCTTCTGGATGGTAATGCTCTGCTGTGTGGCCACCATTGGCGTGACGTTTGTCATCCGAAAGCAGATAGACGAGAACTACGGACGCAAATAATTTACGAACAATGAAGAGATTACTATTCATCTGTTGTGCCCTGTGGCTTGCCTTCGGTAGCGCGTCGGCACAGAAAGTGAAGACCGGCATAGAGGTTTTGAAAAAGCAGAACTTCAAAATCCTGGAGGGCTTGCGGGTCGGTCTGGTCACCAATCCTACGGGAGTAGACAATGATTTGCGGTCGGATGTCGACATTCTGCATGCTGCCAAGAACGTAAAGTTGGTGGCTTTGTTTGGCCCTGAGCATGGTGTGCGAGGCAATGTGCATGCCGGTGACGCGGTGGCTAACGACTCCGACCCGGCTACGGGATTGCCCGTTTATTCGCTCTATGGCAAATATCGCACGCCTTCTGACGAGATGTTGAAGAATATCGACGTACTCGTCTACGACATTCAGGACATCGGTTGCCGCTCGTTCACTTATATCAGCACCTTGGCCAACATCATGAAAGCCGCTGCCCGCAACCATATCAAAGTGGTGGTGCTCGACCGTCCCAATCCATTGGGAGGCAAAAAGGTGGAAGGTTGCATTACGGAAGACGACTGCATTTCGTTTGTCAGCCAGTTCAAAGTGCCATACGTTTATGGTCTGACGCCCGGCGAACTCGCCCGATTGCTGAACGACGAAGGCCTGTTGGGCGAGAAATGCGACTTGGAAGTGGTGAAAATGAAAGGCTGGAAACGCTCGATGACCTACGGCGACACCGGTCTGAAGTGGGTACTTTCGTCACCCCACATCCCCGAAGCGTCGTCGGCACCGTTCTATACCGTGTCGGGCATCGTGGGCGAACTTGATAGTATCAACATCGGTGTAGGCTATACGATTCCTTTCCAGACCTTCGCGGCACCTTGGATCAAAGCCACCGAGCTGGCCGACCGCATGAACGCGCTGCGACTGCCGGGCTATACCTTCCGCCCCATTTATTACTCGCCCTTCTACAGCAAGTATAAAGGACGCCAATTGCAGGGCGTTCAGGTACATTTCACCAATTATCGTAAAGCCCGCCTGTGTGATGTGCAGTTCTACATCTTACAGGAGCTTTACAAACTCTATCCCAATCACGACATCCTGAAGCAAGCCGGACAGCGTGCCGGCATGTTCGACAAGGTGTGCGGAAGCAAGAAAATACGTGAACTTTTCTTGCGTCGCCATCGTTGGAAAGACGTAAAAGCCTATTGGGACAAGGATGCCGACAAGTTTAAAAAGCTATCCCGACAGTATTACCTTTACAAATAAGCATCATGACTGAAGTGAAAAGCAGCCGCATTCAGGCCATTGATATCCTGCGTGGCATGACCATTGCCGGCATGATACTGGTCAACAATCCCGGCGGCGAACCCGTTTATACGCCTCTGGAGCATGCCGAATGGTTTGGATTGACACCCACCGACCTCGTTTTTCCGTTCTTTATGTTCATCATGGGTATCACGACCTACCTTTCATTGCGCAAGTTCAACTTTGAATGGTCATGGCTCTGTGCCCGCAAAATCCTGAAAAGAGCCGTCCTGCTCTATTTCATCGGCATTGCCGTCAGTTGGCTCATGAAGTTCTGTTATGGCATGGTCAGTGCCGATAATGCCTCACTTCCTCTCCTCGAACGGATGCTGGTGTCGGCCAACAGCTTTGCCGAGATTCGATTGGTAGGCGTCTTTCCGCGCCTCGCAATCTGCTACGGACTGGCCGCTTGCATCGCGCTCAGCCTGAAACATAAGTACATTCCATGGCTTATTGCCCTCATTTTCATTGGCTATTTCATTATTTTGGAAACAGGCAATGGCTGGGCACACGATGCCACCAACATCCTCGCGGTGTTCGATAGTAGCATCGTCGGCCAGCAACACCTCTACAAATGGGATACCCCCGACCCCGAAGGCCTGCTCAGTACGCTACCCTCGCTGGCCCATGTGCTCATCGGCTTCTGCGTGGGACGCGTTCTCACCAATCTGAAGAACCTCAACGACAAAATCGAGCGCCTCTTTATCATCGGTGCCTTGCTCACCTTCGCGGGCTTCCTGCTCAGCTATGGCTGCCCCATCAGCAAGAAACTATGGACGCCGACCTTTGCCATGGTGACGTGCGGACTGGGTTCCACGCTGCTGGCATTGCTCTCTTGGCTCATCGATAAACGTCGGTATCAAGGCAATTTTAGCCGTTTCTTCATGACCTTTGGCGTCAATCCGTTGGCACTCTATATTTTAGCCGACCTTGTTCTCATCCCGTTATCCATCATTCCCATAGCCGGACAAACGTTGCAACGTCGTATGTTCAGTGACGTCATGCAGCCCCTCGTTGGCACGCAGGCTGCTTCGTTGGCATGGGCGCTGCTCTTCGTAATCATCGTATGGGGCTTCGGCTGTTATCTTTATAAGAAAAAAATCTTTATCAAACTATGATATTATTAGCAGATAGTGGGTCTACCAAAACCGATTGGTGTGTGGTAGACAACGGTCAGGCCATTCTGACCATCAAGACAAAAGGCACAAATCCCTTCTTCCAGACCGAAGAAGAAATCGCGCAGGAAATCAATAGCGCGCTCGTTCCCGAACTTCCATCGACCGACATCGAAGACGTATTCTTCTATGGCGCCGGTTGCACACCCGAAAAGCTGCCCATTCTGGAGGCCGCGCTCCAAAAGCACCTCCACATCACGGGTCGGTGCGAGGTTGCCACTGATATGTTGGCGGCAGCCCGCAGCCTTTGTGGCCACCGACCGGGCATTGCCTGCATCCTCGGCACGGGCAGCAACTCTTGTGCTTACGACGGAGAGAAGATTATCAAGAACGTTTCTCCGCTCGGATTTATTCTTGGAGATGAAGGCAGTGGTGCCGTTTTGGGCAAGACATTGGTGGGCGACGTGCTCAAGAACCAGTTGCCGCAAGACATCGTAAAGGCTTTCCACGACGAGTATCAGCTGACCAATGCCGACATCATCGACCGTGTTTACCGCCAGAAACTGCCCAACCGCTTCCTCGCCGGCTTTGTACCTTTCCTCGCGAAGCATATCGACAACGCGGCTGTTCGCCAGTTGGTGGTCGATGGTTTCCGCCGTTTCCTCGTGCGCAATGTCAAGCAATACGACCATTGGAATCAGCTACCCATCGGCTTTAACGGCTCCATTGCCTACTACTTCAGGCAACCGCTCGAAGAAGCGCTCAAGGCTGAAGGCATGACATTGGGCAAAATCATCCAAGCTCCCATGGAAGGGCTCATCGCTTATCACACCAATCAGGAGTAAGCTATGGCATTCGTCAAAATATCGGAGCAGCCGTCGCTCTACGACGACCTCGAAAAGAAAAGCGTTCACGACCTTCTGGTCGACATCAATCGTGAAGACCAGAAGGTGGCCCTGGCCGTAGAGCAGGCCATTCCACAAATAGAGAAACTCGTAACGCTACTCGTGCCGCGCATGAAAAAGGGCGGACGTATCTTCTATATGGGTGCCGGCACGAGCGGAAGACTGGGCGTTCTCGACGCGTCAGAGATTCCGCCGACCTTCGGGGTGCCCCCAACCCACATCATCGGACTCATCGCCGGCGGCGACACCGCGCTGCGCAACGCCGTCGAAAACGCTGAAGACGACGAGCAACGGGGCTGGCAGGAACTGCTGGAGCACCACATCAACGAGCACGACGCCGTTATCGGTATCGCCGCTTCGGGCACAACGCCCTATGTCATCGGCGCACTGCGCGAGGCACGGGCCCACGGCATCCTCACCGGTTGCATCACCAGCAACCCCGATAGTCCCATGGCAGCCGAAGCCGACGTACCCATCGAGATGATTGTAGGCCCCGAATTTGTTACCGGCAGCAGCCGTATGAAATCGGGAACGGGCCAGAAAATGATTCTCAACATGATTTCTACATCAGTCATGATACAACTGGGACGCGTCAAAGGCAATCGCATGGTCAACATGCAACTCACCAACAAGAAACTCATCGACCGAGGCACACGCATGATTGTAGACGAACTGGGACTCGACTATGAACACGCCAAACGCCTGTTGCTGATGCATGGCTCGGTCAAGAAAGCAATAGAAAACAGTAAAGGATAATTCATGACAAAGAAAGAACTGCCTGTCTTGCTGCTCACCGGCTATCTCGGAAGCGGCAAGACCACACTACTCAATCGTATTCTCACCAACGAGCGCGGCATTAAATTTGCCGTCATCGTGAATGATATCGGCGAAGTCAACATCGACGCGGACCTCATCGAGAAGGGCGGCGTCGTGGGACAGAAAGATGAAAGCCTCGTGGCTTTGCAGAACGGCTGCATCTGTTGCACGCTCAAGATGGATCTCGTAGAACAGATTCACGACATCACGACCATGCGGAAGTTTGACTATATCGTCATCGAAGCCAGCGGAATCTGCGAACCCGCGCCCATCGCGCAAACCATTTCCAGCATTCCGACGCTCGGGCCGAAATACATCAAGGATGGCATTGTGCGCCTCGACTGCATTACGACCGTAGTAGACGCGCTCCGCATGCGCGATGAATTTGGCAGCGGCGACCAACTCGTGCGCGATCATATCGACGAGGAAGACATCGAAAACCTTGTCATTCAGCAAATAGAGTTCTGCAACATCATCCTGTTGAACAAGGCTTCGGAAGTGACGCCCGACGAACTGGCCCGCATCCGACACATCATCCGTGCCATCCAGCCCAAGGCCGAAATCATCGAGTGCAACTATGGCGACGTCGAACTGACCAAACTGCTCGACACCCACCTCTTCGACTTCGAGGCTACGGCTACTTCGGCCGCGTGGATAGACCACATTGAGCATCACCACGACGAGGAACACCACCACGACGAGCATGATGAAGACGAACATGAGCACCACCATGGCCACCATCACCACCACCATCATCACGACGAAGGTGAGGCCGAGGAATACGGTATCGGCACGTTCGTTTATTATCGCCGCCGTCCGTTCGACCTGGCGTGGTTCGACGACTTCGTAGCCCGTAAGTTTCCCAAGAACGTTATCCGCTGTAAGGGTATCTGCTGGTTCAAGGGCGAGCCCGACACCTGCTACGTCTTCGAGCAAGCCGGCAAACAAATCGGCCTGCGCAATGCCGGCCTGTGGTATGCCACCATGCCCGAAAAGGAACTCGAAGCGCTCAAAACCGTGCAACCCGGACTGCGCCGCGACTGGGACGAACAGTATAGCGACCGGATGCAAAAGCTCGTTTTCATCGGACAGAAGCTCGACAAGGAGGCCATCACCGCCGAACTCGACAAGTGTCTGCTCGACTAAACCAAGCTATAATCCCATACGGACAGATATCTTGATAGATGTCTGTCTGTATGGTTATGTGCCGGTATAGGAGCGTGATTTATGATGTTTCGCACGGCGAAACAGGCATGAATTTGCCATGAAAATTTCGTACAAACCGCTCATTTATTTTGCGTTAGGATTTTTTTTGTCGCAAATAAGCCAAGCATTTCGGTAGTTCGCGTAAACGCAATAAGTAATTGATAATCAGCGGTTTGGTAAAGTTAATGGCGTTGATGCGCATCGAAAACACCCCAAAACATCGAAAAAAAGCACCTGAAAGCATAGCTTTTACCATGCAAAAGCGTCACTATGACCACGCGAAAGCATAGCTTTGAGCAGGCAAAAGGGCTGCTTTGACAACCTAAAAGCTATGCTTTGACCTCAGAGAAAGCGAAAAACGACCACATAAAAAAGTGAAAAACAGCTTTTCAACGCTGTTTTTCACTCTATTTGAAGTATTTTCGGAGGTCGTTTTTGTGACCGTATTTTTACATTTATCGCTCATTGTATTGCCTTTATGTATGAGTGGAACATGATAAATCATGCCCCTACGGCTGGCGCATGGCTACTGATTTATATTTACCAAGTTATTCTTTTTCGTGTTTAGAAATGTGATGGCGTGAGCCGTAGGGGCGTGATTTATCACGTTCCGCATAATCGGAATACATCTTGTTTAAGGCAATTCGGCGAAAATCCACGTTACAACAAGAAACAAACTTTATATCTGAAGATACTCAATCACGCATGGTATTGTCTTGATGTATGAGCGGAACATGATAAATCATGCCCCTACGGCTGGTGCTCGTGCGATTACCATTTTCTGAGCGCACAGCTTTTGCAGAATCCAAAGGGCAACGGCTCAATGGAATCTCTCCATTCTACTTAGTTGATTTTGACCTTCACTTTGATGTCTTTTACGTTTGTCTTGGGATAGAAACCCCAGAAGAACATTCTGCTAAACGTGGGATGAACAAAGTTCTGCGGCAGAGTCTCGATATATAGTTGCGCGGACGATGACGAGATGTATAGCTTCTGGCTACCCACATGGTAATATGAATTAGGCATCATGTACCATCCTATAATCAATGTGCGCTGACTGAAATCAATCTGGGGTAGTTGCACCGGCGCATAGCAAAGCTTTTCAAGTTCTGCCATCGAATTAACAACACAAACGGATAGCGTGTCAGGGTCTTGTTCTTTCCGTTGAAAGAAGCAATCTGATTGGCCGGCACCAGGCAAATGGGTCTCAAAGAAGTCCGTTATCTCCACCGAAGTAGGCAATACTTGAACTGTTTTCGAAGAATCTTCATCATTGCTGCAGCTAAAGGCCGTCAGACACCATGCGACAGCCATAAAATAAATAATGCGTCGAGTTAGTTTCATCATTTAATAAATATATAACGATCAAATACTTCATTAAAGATTAAAAAAGCAAAAGCCATCATAGGGTGGATCGATGCTATGAAAAATAATGTATGCAAATAAACAAAAAAAGAGAATACGTGTAAGTTTTGGAGCGTTAAATAACTTAAAATGTGGACGATGAAGTATATTTTCGCGAGAAAAAGTAAAGCAGAGCCGGAGCGACAAGTGCTTGCCGGCAGCCTCATATTTGCTAAATACCTATAAAATGGTATTGTTGAGCATTGTTTTTTTAAGTATTTTTGCAGAAGAAAGGCATGTGCCTTCGCGTTTTTATGCAACGCTAATTATAAATACGAATTAACATTTCTTTTATCCAAATGACAAATTTGAAGCAACTTTTCAGACCTTTCCTGTGTCTGTTGTTCATATTGGTAGGCATGAATGGCTATGCCCAGCAGGCGGTAAAAATCAGCGGAGCGGTCTACGAAGCCGGCAAACAACCCCTGATTGGCGCCACTGTTTCGGTGACCGACTTTAAGTTTGGTGCCGTGACCGACATCAATGGTCGCTACCAACTCAACCATGTGCCACAGGGAAAAGTGAGGCTTGTCGTCAGATACCTGGGCAAGCAGGAGATTGACACCGTTGTTACGATCACCGGAAGTCGGCAACTCGACTTCTACATGAAGGACGAAAACTTTCGCCTAAACGATGTTGTGGTCGTGGCACAGACCAAGGCCGGCGGCACTTCTACCGCGTCCTACGTCAACCGCAACGCCATCGACCACTTGCAGGCAACCAGTCTGACCGACATCTTGGCTTTGGCACCGGGCGCCATTTCGTCCAACCAAACGCTGAATAAGGCGGGATTAGTGACCATTCGAGGTGTTGATAACAATAGACTAAACGAGCTTAACTCTTTCGGCGCGACGCTTATACAGGATGGCGCGCCCCTTTCGAACAACGCCAACTTGAGCGCGCTCAACCCATCTGTCAACGGAAGCACGGCTGCTATGGCCGGAGGAGCGTCGGCCAACACGGGTGTCGACGCCCGCGGCATATCGGCCGAGAACATAGAGTCGGTTGAAATCGTGCGTGGTATTCCTTCGGTAGAATACGGCGACCTCACTTCGGGAGCAGTCATTCTGCACACCAAGGCCGGTCGCGAGCCTCTCCGCGTCAGTGCCAAGGCCAATCCCAACATCTATCAGGGTAGCGTCGGCACGGGATTCGAGTTGGGACGCAGAGCCGGCGCGCTCAATCTGAGCGGCGACTATGCTTACAGCAATAACAAGGTAACAGCCTCTTACCTCACTTATCAGCGTGTAAACCTTCGGGCCATTTACTCCAATGCGTTCTTCGGAAATCGTCTGCGCACCAACACTTCGCTCTCGCTTAACTACGCCAAGAACCATGAGGATGACAATCCCGACCTGCCTCGCGACATCAGTCGTGGCGAAGACACGGGGCTGCGCTTCAATACCAACGGACTATGGCAGTTTGATAAAGGCTGGTTGCGCAACATCCGCTACGTCGTTCAGGGCAGTTATACGTCTAAACAGAGCATGACCGAACGGGATGAAACGTCGGCCAATGCCGTGTATTCGGGCACAATGACCGATGGAACCACGTTGAGCAATCGCCCGGGACGCCGTGTTTATGACGCCGATGGCAAGGAACTGACCCACTTCAGCGACGCCGACGTTCGCGCAGGTTACTACGCTCATTACCTGCCCAACGCCTATACAAGTCATAACGAGATTGATAGTCGTGAGGTAAACTTCTTCGCTAAGCTGACGGCTAACTTCTTTCAGTCGTTCGGTAAGTTCAATAACGGATTGCTTTTAGGTAGCGAGGTCAAGCTCGATGGCAACGAAGGCGAGGGCACCAAGTGGAGTATGGCGAATCCTCCTTTCCGTTCGGTCAGAGATTACGACAGTAGTTACCGCCCACGGAGCTATAAAGACATTCCTTATATCAAAATGTTGAGCTTCTTTGCCGAAGATAACGCCGAACTGACATTGGGCCGTCACACGCTCAACTTGCAGGCCGGTCTGCGCTACGACCGGGTTTCGGTGGTCGGCGGCACGTTCAGTCCGCGCGTCAATGTGGCTTTCGACCTGGTTCCCGATGTCCTGACGCTGCGCGGTGGCTATGGTATTACGGCCAAAATGCCGACCCTTACCTATCTCTATCCGCAGAAAGCGTACTATGAGTACATTCATATCAACGAGTTGCCGCTGGAGAATATTCCCGCCGAAGAGAGAGTGCTGCTCACCACGACACGCGTTGTCGATACGCAGAACAAAGCGTTGAAGGTGGCCAAGAACTACAAGAGCGAGGTGGGTCTTGATTTGAAGTTGGGTAAAACTCGTTTGAGCGTCACCGCTTTCAACGAGCATCTGCGCAACGGTTATAGCTTGGGCAGCACGCTGGGTAGCTTCCTGCCTTTCAACTACACCATTTACGATCGTAACAGCGACAATAAAATCGTGACCAAAGGCACGTATCCCATCCTCACACCTTATTATACTGCGCTCAACAGTCAGGATATGCGCACCCGCGGACTTGAGTTTGAGTTCTATACGGGTCGTATCGAAGCCATCCGCACGGCCTTCCAGCTTAGCGGCGCTTGGATGGAGTCGAAATACGCGTCGCGCAAATACCACTTCTACGATAACTCCAACGGCGCTCCCGCCAGTCGTACCGATATCGCTATCTATGATCCAAAGGATCAGGACGACTACCAAAAGCAGTTCGTTACAACCCTTCGGGCCACCCATAATATTCCTCGCATCGGCTTTGTCGTTACGTTGACGGCTCAAGCGGTATGGAATGAGAGCGACTGGACAACCTTCCACAACGACTCTATCCCCATCGGCTACCTGTCGTTGAAAGACGGTAAGCCTCATTATTTCGAGCCCGGACGATTCAAGACCGTGGACGACGTGAAGGCGGCAGGCTACGACTATCTGCTACAAAACGTCAGTCATGCCAAAGCAATCAAGGAAACGGTAAGCCCGTATTTCCAATTCAACCTCAACCTAACGAAGGAAATCGGCGACGTGGCTCGCATTTCATTCTTCGCCAATAACTTCTTCCGTAGCTATCCCATCAAGAAAAGTCACCGCTATCCCGGCACGTTCGATAGGAAAAACAGCGACTTCTTCTTCGGCATGGAGCTCACGCTAAAACTCTAAAAGTACGTATTCAAGATGAAAAATATCATTTATGGGCTACTCGTAGCCATCGCTTTGGGCACCGTTTCCTGCACGGGCTTCGACGAAGCAGCCAAGTCGGAAAAGGTGACACCGCTGCAAGTGAGTGTCAATCTGACCGTTTCTGTGGAAAAATTGGCCTCGGTTAAGAACCTTACACTTAAACTCGACAATTATACCGACGGCTATCATTATAGTAAGAAGCTCAACGATACCCAAGCCAGTATCGACGGCGTGGTGCCCGGTATCTATACGGTCAGCGTGTCAGGCACGGCCTACGACACCGACGGAGCCGAGTTCTACGTAAACGGCAATGCCGTCAACAAGGCGCTTTACGCAGGGGTAGCCTCTGTTCAAATAACAATGAGAGGACTAAAGGTAAGTCCGCTCGTATTCAAGGAAATCTATTTCGCGGGCAGTAAGCCTCTGAAGGGAACTTCTTATTTCCGCGATCAGTTCTACGAAGTTTACAACAACTCTGCTGAAGTGCAGTATCTGGATGGCGTTTACTTCGCCCAACTCGCGCCCAACGTCGCCACTCGTAAGCTGCCGGTGTGGGATGGTGGCTTGGACGAAAACGTTTGCTATGGCGAACGCGTCTGGCGATTCCCCGGAACGGGCACGGAATATCCGCTACAACCCGGCGAGAGCGCTGTCATCGCGCAGTTTGCCGCCAACCACAAACAGGAAATATACAATCCTAATTCACCCGTCGATTGTTCGCACGCGGAGTTTGAGTTCTTCCCGTTCAATAATCGCTTGCCCGATATGCCTGCCATCAACATGGAACACGTATTTTACGACGGCAAAAGCGCATTCGGAAAGATACCGCAGTTCCTTACCTCGGTCTTTGGAGGAGCATTCGCAATCTTCAAAGTGCCCGCGGGAGTTGACTGGGATCCTGTTAAAAACACGGCTTTTCAGGCGCATGAGGTGAACAAAAAAGACCTCAAGGCAAAGATACCGCTTCAATATGTGCTCGACGCCGTGGAGTGTATCAACAACGAAACCTACGCCGACGCCAAGCGTATCCCTGCCGCCATCGACGCCGGCATGACATGGGTGGGCTCAACGTACTGCGGATTGGGAGTTGTTCGTAAGCTCATGATCGAAAACGGTGACACGCTGAAGCGCGAGAATGGCGCGCTGATCTTCCAAGATACCAACAACAGCACCGATGATTTCGAACGAGGCGTTGTGCCCGTGCTGCATCGCTATCATACCGGAGTGCCTTCATGGAACAAAACCTATTGATATCACTTCGTTCAACAGAGTTTTTCATATTTTAAATAGATTACAATGAAAAAATCAAACATACGTTTCTATCAATTTATCATGTTGTTTTTAGCCTTCGGCAGCGGTACCGCAACGATGGCACAGACGGCCGACGAGGGACTCTCCGTGGCCGGACAGTCGCTGCTGAAGGGCCAAAGACTGTGGCTTCAGACAGGCAACGCGGCAGGAACGGCTCATGATAATACCCGAAACTACTCACGCCTGCAAGTCAACTACGATGTTCAGTCGGGCGACTTCCACCGCGTTTACACCGGAAAAACAGTGCGCGACGCCAATATTTACACTGAAGGTTTTGTCAATTTGGGCAAAGCTTACGTGTGGGGAGAGTTCAAGTTTACGCACGAGAATGTGGGCAATGCCCGCTTCAATGCCTCTATCAATGACCCATATCGTGGACAACCCTACTTCGTTGTTGACTCAGGAGTTCAAAGTAAGTGGCGTAATCAGAACTATCACCTGCGATTCCGGGCAGCGACGCCTATGCTTTTCCGTAGCTGGACCTTTGGTTTGGAAGGCACTTATAAGGCCCAGTTGGCAGCCAAACAGCGCGATCCACGCGTTGATGCCCGCTTCTTTATGCTGCAACTCATGCCCGGTGTCACCTATTCGCCTACATACAACGACGTGATTGGTGTCAACCTGCGCTATGCCAGTGTCAAAGAAGAGTCGAATATGGAGCTTGAAAACTATCAAGTAAAGCCTCATTACTTTGAACTCTACGGCCTTGGAACCGCTCATCGGGGCATTGGCACGGGCCGGGAAACCAACTATTTCGGCAACCGTTGGGGCTTCGGACTGCAATACGAACACCACATGAAGGGCTGGGAGCTATTGGCCGAACTCACCGCCGATAAGTATGTGGAGAATAATGAGATTAGTTTCACTACCCCCAAGAAGGATAGTCAGCTTGAAGAAAAGAACCTCGGAGCCAACATTCAGGCCATGCTGTGGGGACGTTCGCTGACCCATCAGGTTCGCGTAGGCTTCAACCGCCGTGCTGTCAATGGCATTATGTATCTCTCGCAGAATGACAATACGCAGGAAAAAGCGGGTTGGAAGGTGCTTCATCAGGACATCCGCTCCACCTATAAGACTACTGATCTGAGCGCGGCTTACACGCTGTTGCGCCCCAGAGATACCGAATACAGCTGGCGAAGCGACCTGAGCGTAAACTATCAGAAGCTGGATGACAAGTATCTGCTGCCGCTTTCGGTTAAGAATAGTGAGAATATCTATCTTCGCCTTAACCTTGAAAGGAACATCATCGTAGGTCGGTCGATGAACCGACGCTTGCTGCTGGCTGTCGGTGGCATGTGGAAAGATGCCTTGCGGGGCGAATATCGTTATACCGGAGCCAACGCCAACCTCGTCACCGTGCGCGAAATGGAACCGCTGGATCAGGCCTATCTGACGGCCGACGCATGGGGAGCGAATGGCGCAATCACCTATTCGCAATTGCTGAAAAGCCAATCTAAGGTCAATGGTTTTGCTCAACTGGCCTTCGACTACGCCCATACCAACGCCGCGATGTTCAACCATCGCAGTCGCGTCAACGTGACTTTGGGCGTTAATTTCTAACTTCACTTTGGGCGCAAGTCCTATTTTCCAACATACAAAGACTATGAGAAAAGGAGTATTACTTATCCTCGGACTGGTATTATACGTAGCCGCAATGGCCCAAACCATCATCCGTCCGAGCGTGAAGACGCCTACCAGCTTTGCCATCATCATCGATCGGCAGAGCTATAATAAAGCAAAAACGGCCGTTGAGGCCTACCGCAACAGCATAGAAGCTGATCATCTGGGCACTTATATCGCCATCGACGATTGGCAAAAGCCCGAAGATATCCGACAACTATTGCAAAAATGGCACGCCGACAAGCAGCAACCCTTAGAGGGAGCAGTCTTTGTGGGCGATATTCCCATACCGATGATACGTGACGCGCAGTACCTTACCTCCGCGTTTAAGATGAATCAGGGGAACGATTGGAAAGTTTCAAGCGTACCCAGTGACCGCTTTTACGATGACTTTGGGCTGCGTTTCAGTTTCTTAAAGCAAGACAAGGAGAAGCCTCTTTACTTCTATTACAGTCTGACGGCTGACAGTAAACCTTATCTTTCGCCCGATATCTACAGCGGACGCATCAAACCGCTTGAACTGAAAGGCCACGATAAGTACAAAATGTTGGCCGATTACCTCAACAAGGTCGCCCGACTGAAACGGCAGGAAGCCCACAACGTACTCGACAACCTGACCATGGCCCGCGGTCATTCCTACAATTCAGAGGATCCATTGGCCTGGGCCGGCGAGCAGATAGCCTTGCGGGAACAGATGCCCCAGCTCTTCCGACGTGGTCATACCGTGAAGTTTTATGACTTCAACATGATGTATCCGGTCAAGAATCTGTATCTCAACGAGGTGATGAATCCAGATCTTGACGTGCTCTTGTTTCACCATCATGGTGCCACAGATACGCAATATCTTAATGGTTATCCCGAAGTGTCGGGGGTGGAGGCCAGCATTGCCAACATCAAACGTTATCTGCACGGCAAGGTTTTAGACCGTTCGAAGAAGACGGGACGCGATAGTGCCGTCACCTACTACGCTCAAAGGCTCGACGTTCCTGAACATTGGTGCCGCGAAGCCTTTGATCCGGCGGTGCAAAAGGCCGATTCTCTGGCCGACGCGGCTCAAGATATCTACACCGTCGACCTGCGACGACTCAAGACCAATGCCCGTTTTGTACTTTTCGACGCATGCTTCAACGGCTCATTCCATGTAGATGACAACGTTGCCGGAGCCTATATCTTCAACGATGGCATGACGCTGGCTACCATTGGTGGCACCGTCAATGCCTTGCAAGACAAATGGCCCGACGAGTTTATCGGTCTTCTGTCGGCCGGCATGCGTGTGGGGCAGTTCAATCGCTTCGGCGGTTACTTGGAAAGTCATGTCGTTGGCGACCCCACGCTGCGCTTTCAAGACAATAGCAATGTAGGTTTCGATATCAATCAGGGGCTTACTCGCCACTACCGCGACGCCAAATTCTGGCGCAAAATACTCCGTTCTCCTCTTCCCGATGCCCAAGCCATGGCCCTGCGCCAGCTGCATTTAGCCGGTGAAAAGGATATGCCTGCGTTGCTGAAACATACTTATGAAACGTCAGATAACTTCGTTGTGCGCATGGAAGCCGTGAAACTGCTCAGTCTTTATTATCCTGACGCCGGCGTCGAGGTGCTGAAAGAGTCGCTCAATGATAGTTACGAGCTCGTTAGGCGCTTGTCCGCGATTTACGCCGAGCGCAACGGTTCGCCCCAACTGATACCCGCCATCGTCGCTACCTTCTTGAAACGAGGGCACGAACCCCGTTTAAGTTTCCAGCTGTTAAATAACATTGAGGCTTTCGACAGCCCAACCATGCTGCACGAACTCGACCAACAACAGAGCCGTTACACGCTTTATAGCGACGCCGTCGTGAATAAGTTGCGCACGGCTTTGCGCCAAGAACCTTTGCGTTACAAGGAAATCATGGACGAAATCAACGACTTTGGCAGTAAGCCTACACGTCGAAAGAACACCATTTTGCGATTCCGCAACATGCCACGGGCCAAGATGATTGAGACGATTCTCCAATCGGCGGCCAACGAAAAGGAAGATATGGACGTCAGAATCGCGGCCATTCACACGCTCGGATGGTATGATACCCACTACCAGCGTGATATGATTGCACGTCGATTGCGGCAAATCGAAAGCGATAATCCTGCCTTGAAAGCGGAGATTGAACGCTCGGTGAATCGACTGACGTGCCACGCACGATAACCCATACGCCCCATGGAAAAGCGATTCCACGGGCTTATTTAATATGATCTATATGGAAAAGAACGAACAACTCCGCCAAGCCTGGGACTTCGTGGAGCATACCGGAAAGAGCATTTTCCTGACGGGAAAGGCCGGAACAGGTAAGACTACCTTCCTCAAAGCCGTCTGTCGCCACAGCACCAAACGCATGGTGATTGTGGCACCGACAGGCGTTGCTGCCATCAACGCGGGCGGAGTCACCATTCATAGCTTCTTTCAACTGCCACTTTCGCCCTTCGTTCCGGGCGTGAAGATGGAAAGTCGATACGACTTCAGCGAAGAGAAGCGCAAGATTATCCGCACGCTCGACCTGCTGATTATCGACGAAATCAGTATGGTACGTAGCGACTTGCTCGACGCTATCGACTCGGTGCTGCGCCGCTATCGCGACCATAACCGACCGTTTGGTGGCGTGCAGTTGCTCATGATTGGCGACTTGCAACAGCTGACGCCCGTGGTGACGGCCGAAGACGAACGTCTGTTGGCCGATTATTACGCTACTCCCTACTTCTTTGGCTCCAAAGCACTGGCCATGACCGACTATGTGACCATTGAACTGCGCCACGTTTACCGCCAGCAAGATGAGACTTTCATCCGCCTGCTCAACCATATCCGCGACAATCAGGTGAGCGATGAGGATCTGGCGTTGCTCAATCAGCGCCATATTCCCGACTTTCACCCACAGGCAGAGGAAGGTTACATCCGACTGACGACCCACAATGCCATGGCCAATCGCTACAATACGCAGGAGCTGAAACGCTTGGAGAGCCGGTCGCATACCTATTTGGCCGATGTAGAAGGCGACTTTCCCGAATCTACTTATCCCACCGACGACCGGCTGGAGCTGAAAGTGGGCGCGCAGGTGATGTTCGTTCGCAACGATCCTTCGCCCGAACACCTTTATTATAATGGCCGTATCGGCCACGTAGTCTACCTCGACGATGAGCGAGTGCAGGTGCTTTGTCCGGGTGACGACAAGGAAATAGACGTTGAACCGGCCCAATGGGAGAACACGAAATATAAAATCAACACCAAGACAAAGTCCATCGACGCCGTCGTAGAAGGTACTTTCCGTCAGCTGCCGCTGCGACTGGCGTGGGCCATTACCATCCATAAGAGCCAGGGATTGACCTTCGAGCACGCCATTATCGACGCCCAGTTGTCGTTTGCCGCAGGGCAGGTGTATGTGGCGTTGAGCCGTTGCAAGACGCTCGAAGGGCTGGTTCTCTCGTCGCCCATCGGTCAACATGCCATCATCGGCGACCATCGGGTGGACGATTACATCAACCATCAGGCCGAGGCCGCACGCCAAAGCATAGCCCAACTGCCTTCGCTGAAGGATGAATACTACCGGGAACTGCTCCTCGATGCCTTTAATTTCAACGACTTAGCTACGCTTGAAAGTCAGCTTTTCCGTGTGTTGCAGGAGTATTGCTACAAGTTTCCGAAGGTACAGCAACTCCATCGTGTGCTCATGAAGAAGCTCGACACCGAGATCGTGCTGGTAAGCCGCAAGTGGATGGGCCTTATCGCGAGCATGACCATCGACGAACTGCACGGCGAAACGTTTCTCGACCGCGTCAACAATAGCGCTTCGTACTTTGCCAAACAGCTCTCCGCCATCTTCGATCCGCTCATTACGGCCACCGAAGGCGTGTCGAGCGACAACAAGACAGGTGCCAAACGGCTGGAACAGCTCTTCTCCGACCTCCAAATGGCTTACAAAGCACGCCGCTATCTGCTGGAAGACTTGAGCGATGAAGCCTTTACGACCACCACGTATCTCACCCATAAGCAGGAAGCTTACTTGGCAGCGATGGATCGGAAGCCCCGTCGCCGGAAGTCGAAGGAAAAGAAAGAGAAGAAAGAACCGAAGCCCGACACGCGCCAAGTGACACTGGCCATGTACCGTCAGGGCCTGAAGCCCGACCTGATCGCTCGCGAACGCAAGCTGACCGAGACCACCGTGATGAACCATCTCATCTATTTCATCGCCCGTGGCGTTCTAAAACCGGACGAATTGATGGATCTTAGCAAGCTGCCGGTTATCTATGACGTGATACATAAAATGCCTCCCATGTCGCCAAAGGCTGACATCAAGGCCGCCTGTCCGCCCGAGATTACCTACAACGATATCGGTATCGCCTTGGCATTATTGGCTGCCAAAAAGCTGGCCGCGCAACAATAGTCAGTTCATCAACCAGAGGCGATGTCGTCACTCTTTGACATCCATACACCCAAAGCAACCCTTTAACCTCAAGAAGCTAACCATACTTTTTGCGGCATTATATCAACGGATTCATATTATTTTATTTATCTTTGCAGCGGACAGGCGCTTTTCTCCTGTCCGCAGTCCTATTTTTCTAAGAAAATATATTACAGAAACATTCAAATCTATAATTTTTTAGAACCTTATGAACATTTTATTGCTTCTTCTTTCCGTGCTCCAAATC
>CAUURC010000026.1:0-34615 GCA_963547405.1 uncultured Prevotella sp. | reverse complement strand
ATCACACATGTCATAGTCTGTAGACACGGTCTCAGGATTATAATTGATCATTACAGAACGGTATCCTTGCTTACGAATCGTATTCAATGCCTGCACACCACACCAGTCGAACTCAACCGATGAGCCAATGCGATATGCGCCTGACCCCAAAACGATAACCGAAGGAATATTAGGCGACATCGCAGAAGATACAGGATTGCTAAAGTTGATATCGTGGGCAATACCCGCATAAGTTACATACAGATAATTGGTTTGCGCCGGATATTCAGCAGCCAAAGTATCAATCTGCTTGACAACAGGCAAAATTCCATAGCTTTTTCTGAGCTGGCGCACAACCAGCATAGCCTTATGCATATTGTGTAGTTCCTCTTCGAGGTTTACGGCACGTGCAATCTGGAAATCGGTGAATCCATAAACCTTCGCCTCACGTAGAATATCCTTGTCAAGCGTATTAATATTGCGCTTTTTCAAACGCTCGTCAATATCAATAATATGCTGCAGCTTATAAAGGAACCAACGATCAATCTTGGTCAGTTCATGTATCTGATCGACTGTATATCCCTTGTGCATGGCCTTGGATATGACAAAAATGCGCTTATCAGTAGGCTCACGGAGTGCTGCGTCTATATCTTTTATTTCAAGTTCTTTGTTTTCAACAAAGCCGTGCATTCCCTGACCAATCATTCGAAGACCTTTCTGAATGGCTTCCTCAAAGTTGCGACCGATAGCCATCACCTCACCAACAGACTTCATGCTGGAGCCAAGTTCTTTGTCAACACCATGGAATTTTGAAAGATCCCAACGCGGTATCTTACAAACAACATAGTCCAATGCAGGCTCAAAGAAAGCGCTGGTGGTCTTGGTTACGGAGTTCTTCAACTCAAAAAGACCATAGCCCATACCCAGCTTAGCGGCAACAAAAGCCAAAGGATAACCGGTTGCTTTTGACGCAAGGGCAGAAGAACGGCTCAAACGGGCATTGACTTCAATGACACGATAGTCTTCACTGACGGGATCAAAAGCATATTGCACATTACATTCACCAACAATGCCGATGTGACGAATAATCTTGATGGCCAAGGCACGAAGCTTATGGTATTCGCTATTAGTAAGCGTCTGTGATGGCGCAATGACAATAGACTCACCTGTATGAATACCAAGGGGGTCAAAGTTTTCCATATTACATACCGTAATACAGTTGTCGTAACGATCTCGAACCACCTCATACTCTATCTCTTTCCAACCCTTCAGACTCTTTTCAACAAGTACCTGGGGAGAGAAAGAAAAGGCTTTCTCTGCAAGTTTATTCAGTTCTTCTTCGTTGTCTGCAAAGCCACTACCCAATCCTCCCAAAGCATAAGCAGCTCGGATAATGACCGGATATCCCAATTCGGCCGCAGCCTTGCGCGTATCTTCTATATTCTCACAAGCCTGGCTCTTGATGGTCTTGACGTTTATTTCGTCAAGTTTCTCAACAAACAACTCACGATCTTCTGTATCTATAATAGCCTGAACAGGTGTTCCTAAAACCTTTACACCATATTTCTCCAAAATACCGGAGCGATAAAGCTCTACGCCGCAGTTCAAAGCTGTCTGACCTCCAAAGCTCAACAGGATTCCATCAGGTTTTTCTTTTTGAATAACCCGTTCAACGAAATAAGGCTGAACCGGCAGAAAATAAATTTGGTCGGCAACACCTTCAGATGTCTGAACGGTAGCAATATTAGGATTGATCAAGACCGTCTCTACTCCTTCTTCACGCAACGCTTTCAAGGCTTGGGAACCAGAATAATCAAACTCTCCTGCCTCGCCGATTTTCAAAGCACCGGAACCGAGAAGCAAGACTTTCTTTATACTATTATCTTTCATAAGTACAATTATTGGATAAGGAGTAAATCACGTTAAAGATGAAGTGCTGAAACAAATTTATCAAACATAAATTCTGTATCAACAGGCCCAGAGGATGCTTCCGGATGGAATTGGCTGGAGAACCAAGGATTAGTTTTATGACGGATTCCCTCATTAGAACCATCATTCATATTGACAAAAAGTTCTTCCCAATCTTTATTCAAAGTTGAGGCGTCAACTGCGTAACCATGATTCTGGCTCGTTATAAAGCATTGTTCAGTTCCTACTAATCGAACAGGCTGATTATGAGAGCGGTGGCCGTATTTCAGTTTATAAATCGCAGCTCCACCCGCCTTTGCCAACAACTGATTGCCCATACAGATACCACAAATGGGCTTGCGACTGTTATTCATTTGCTTGCGAATAATATCAACTGCATCTTGGCACATATCGGGATCGCCGGGACCATTGGCAAGGAATAATCCATCAAAATCCATTGACGTATAGTCATAGTTCCAAGGTACTCTGATGACTTCGATATTGCGTTGGATTAATTCACGAATGATATTGGCTTTGACACCACAATCGACAAGTATCACCTTCGGACCGGCTCCCTCATTGTACTTAATGATTTCCTTACAAGATACTTTATCTTCGAAATTGACACCTTCGTAATTGGCTTCAGGAATTATATCCGGCATGTCATCAAAAAGAATCTTGCCCATCATCACACCATGCTCACGCAATACTTTTGTCAACTGACGAGTGTCTATCGCTGTGATTCCCGGCACTTTCTCTCGTTTTAGCCACGAAGAAAGGCTCTCCGAAGCATTCCAATGAGAATATTGTTCACTATAGTCGGAAACAATAATAGCTGACGCATAAATACGGCCGCTCTCCATGTAAGCAGGCAGACCGTTTCCACCCATTGCAAAAGGTGGCACACCATAATTTCCTACCAACGGATAAGTCAGCGTCATTAACTGACCGGCATAAGAGGGATCTGTCAAACTTTCAGGATAACCCATCATTGCTGTGTTGAAAACAACTTCGCCAGCAACAGGTTGTTCATAACCGAACGATTTACCATGAAACAGAGTTCCATCTTCTAAGACTAAAGTTACGTTTTTCATTATATAAGGGTTGATTTATCTATATAACATATAAAGGCTTGAAGACAAAGTGTTGTTCCTCCCGGCGTAGGATAATGCCCCGTGAAATACCAATCTCCCTTGTGTTGCGGAATAGCCTGATGTAATCCATCAATAGACTGGAAAACAAGTTCTACGGGAGCAGTAATTCCCTTAGGTTGCAGCATTTCCACAATTTTACAATTAATCTCTTCCACACTAAATGGCTCATAAATCTTGCGCACGATATTATGTCGTTCTGCTTTCGGCTTTTGTAACTCCATTTTACATGCCTCATAAACCTCGCGCACATAATTGAGCATGTTGCGTTCCTTTAAAAGTTCTATCGTCGCACGAAAAACACAGAATTCCTCTAATCGGGGCATGTCAATTCCATAATAATCAGGATAACGGATTTGGGGGGCACTGGAAACAACAACTATCTTTTTAGGGTGAAGACGATCTAAGATTCTTAATATACTTTTCGTTAGTGTCGTTCCTCGTACAATACTATCATCAATAACAACAAGATTATCTTCATCCGCGTTGAGGCTACCATAAGTGACATCGTATACATGCGAAGCCAAATCGTTTCGGGAATTTCCTTCTGTAATAAAGGTCCGCAACTTAATATCCTTTATTGCAACTTTTTCGCTACGCACATATTCATGAATAATCTTCTCCAGCTCTTCATGCGTAGGTTTATGCCCCAAAGCCTCTATCTGGCGTATCTTTTGCTCATCCATCCAATGCCTTAAACCATGAAGCATCCCATAGAAAGCGACTTCGGCCGTGTTTGGAATAAAGGAGAATACCGTATGGGCCAAATCATTATCAACGGCATTTAAAATAGAGCCTGTTAGCTGTTCACCCAGCTTCTTGCGCTCTTTATAAATATCCTTATCACTTCCTCGAGAAAAATAAATTCGCTCAAAAGAACAAGCATGATTACCTTTAGGTTCTAAAATAGGATTAATAAAACACTCACCGTTTTTAGTTACTCTCAAAGATGTACCTGGAGTGAATTCTAAAATATCTTTATCTTCAAGATCAAATGCAGTTTGCAACACAGGACGTTCGCTTGCTACCGCAACAAACTCTTCATCCTTGTAATAGTAAGCAGGACGAATACCCCAAGGATCACGCATGGCAAAAAGTTCACCGGATCCCGTCAAACCACAAACAACATAGCCGCCATCAAAACCATCCATAGAAGATTTCAGAACATTAACCGTATCTACATGATCTTCGATATATTGAGTGATGTCAGCATTTTGAAATCCTTGCTTCTGGGCTTCAACAAAATTACGCTCCACCTCCCGGTCTAATCTGTGTCCCATTAGTTCCAACATAATATAGCTATCACTATACATTCTCGGGCACTGGCCTTGCTTTGTGAGACGATGAAAAATTTCGTCTATATTGGTCATATTGAAATTACCACATAGGCATAAATTCTTAGCACGCCAATTATTTCGTCTCAAAAAAGGATGAACGTAAGAAATACCACTCTTCCCTGTTGTTGAATACCTTAAATGTCCCATGTATAGTTCACCAGCAAACGGAAGATTCGCCTTTGCAAATTCTACATCACTTAGTTTTTCCTGAGAAATATTATTGTAGGAAGCATGTACTTTTCTAAATATCTCTGTAATCGCGTTCGAGCCTTCGGCACGCTCACGAAACATATATTCATTACCTGGCTCTGTATTCAATTTTACACAGGCCATTCCCGCACCTTCTTGTCCACGGTTATGCTGCTTCTCCATCATCAAATACAGCTTATTCAAAGCCCACATCCATGTGCCATATTTTTCCTGATAATATTCAAGTGGCTTCAGCAATCTAATCATTGCTACTCCACATTCATGTTTCAAGGATTCCATACTTCTCTCCTACGCTATGAATTTATCTTTAAAATTTACTCTGTGCAGAATATTATAAAAAAAGAAGAATGAAACTGCATGGCAATTAATCATTCTTCGTTCTTTTCATTTCTTATTTTCTTAATATGTTCAATACTAAAGAGGCGACACTCGTAACAATACCTACAAACGAAAACCATAGCGTCGTAGAGCTACCTATTGTTGAGTTCTTCGCTTTTACACGATTAGGCTCCACGTAAATAATATCATTCTGCTGTAGATAATAATAAGGTGAATTAATTAAATCAGCATCATTCAGATTTAATCGGTATGCCTCTTTTTGGCCATCGGCATCTTCGCGGATTAACATCACATTATTACGTTTTCCGTAGATAGTCAAATCACCAGCCTGCGCCAATGCCTCAATAATACTCATCTTTTCTGTAGTAACAGGTATAACACCCGGACGATTTACTTCCCCTGTTACCGTCACACGATAACTTGCCATCGTAACAGTTATCACTGGATTTTCAGATACTGCCAGATAAGGTGCAACCTTTTGCTTAATTAACTCCTGACACTGTGTCTTTGTCAGACCAACAACATGTAGTTTTCCTATAACAGGAAAATTGATATTACCCTCATTATCTACTAAATATCCTTGTAATGAGCCTGAACCAGCCCCGAATTGTCCTGAACTATTAAGCGAACTCTGAACAGAAAGATTAAATGGGGCTGCAGCCTTCGGATCTGTTGTAATAACAGTTATCGTCAACATATCCTTTGGCATTATCCTTGCATCATAAAGGCCTCGTGACGGCTCAAGACTTACTTGATCGATATTCCGGAAATAGGGAACATACTTACTACTTGAACAACCGCTCAATAATATAAGTAAAATAACAACAATGGATGATATCGTTTTTTTCATACTACAATGATAACTAATGAAAAATATTTGCAAAAATAACTCTATTTTTTATATCTTACAAATTTTAAAGCTTAAATATCTAAACGATGCCGATATTGCCTTGAACGTTTTGCAATTCTACCCCAAGACCATTTTAAATTTTCTGACAGAATTTGCTTGCCGTAGGCCTACAATTATCATTTTTTTTATTACTGCTGTCCGATAAACTAAAATAGCATAAATTTCCTTGAGGGTGTGTCAAAACTAAAATAAAGACAGGCCAAAGTTACTATTTGCAACTTTTTAAAAAAACATATCAACACTCGAATACCGAGTTTGATATGATTTTTTTCATCGCCTTCAAAAGCGAGTTAGTTTTAATTTATAAGTTCATGTTTATTAAAATAAAGTTTTGCCCCCATTATTACGCGAGTTCGGGTTAAGAAAATCCATTTAAAAGTTGGTAATCTCGTTCGTTTTTTTGTACAAGACGTGGTGTATAAATATGAGATAAAGACGCCCCAACGAGATTGCTTTCGTACAAAAACAATATAAAACGAAGAGCTACCCTTGGAAAACCAACCTCAAAGTAAAGAGCATCGCCTATCGCAATTGTCCTGATTAGGTCGTGTAGCTATCGTTCCTCGAGAAGCATTCAGGCCTTTTTGTTTGAACTTGCTTCGCGAGGAATGTATAATATTCATAGTCTGACTGCTTTTTTATAATGTTTGAAAAGCAATCTAAAACTTCTGTTAACCTCGCTATATGAAACTTCCTAACCGCTTTTTCTCCGTCCTGTTGTTATATGCTATATCCCTTTTGACAGCAGCACAAACCAATTTTCGTACACTTTCGTTCAACGATGCCATCAACTAGGCTAAGAAAGAAAACAAACTTATATTCATAGATTTCTACACAGACGGGTGTAGTCCATGCAAAAAATAGCGCGGGTTGTGTTGTGAAACACGGCCCGCGGCTTTGTTTTGTGATGAGAGAGTTCTCTCGGTCTTATGGTTGTATACAGTTATGAAGCCAGTTTTTCAGCATGCTTGTTCCCGTTGGTGTCAATATGCTTTCGGGATGAAATTGTATGCCACGTACATTGTGTTGCGCATGTCGGAGAGCCATGATTTGGTCGTCATCGCTGCGGGCTGTCACCTGCAGATGGGCGGGTAGGTCGGTTTCGTCAACCACCCACGAATGGTAGCGTCCGACATCTACGTGCGGAGGCAATTCCGCAAATAACGGATCGGGCGATAAGGTGATGGGAGTGGCAATGCCGTGGTATACATGGGTCAGATTGCGTAGTTTGCCGCCAAACACTTCGGCTATGGCTTGATGCCCCAGACAAACGCCTAATATGGGTTTGACGCCCGCATACGTGCGGATCACATCGAGCAAGAGGCCGGCTTCGGATGGAATACCGGGGCCGGGGCTTAACAGAATCCCGTCGAATGGTTGCAAATCCTGCATGGCAAATCGGTCGTTCCGCAATATATGGACTTCGGCTCCCAGCGATTTTACTACGTGTGCCAAATTGTATGTGAAGGAGTCGTAGTTGTCTATAATAACAATTTTCATAAGTCTGCCGCGATTTGAATGGCCTTTACAAGGGCGCCTAATTTATGATTACTTTCATCTAATTCGTAGGATTCGTTGCTGTCGGCTACGATTCCAGAGCCGGCTTGAAACCACAATTCATGGTTGCGTGCGATGAATGTACGGATGACGATGGCTTGGTTAAGGTCGCCGTTCAGCCCAAGGAATCCGATACAGCCGCCATAGGCACCGCGGCTGTGTGGCTCAAGCTCGGAAATGAGCTGCATGGCTCTGACTTTGGGAGCGCCCGAGAGTGTTCCGGCCGGGAAGGTATCAATGAGTTCCTTAATTCGCACGGCAATTTTTTCTTCGTGCGTGGGCTGGTCTGACAGTTCGGTTATCGTACCACTGACGCGCGAAACCAAGTGAATCACATGGCTGTAAAACTGCATGTCTTTGTAGAAGTCGACCTTCACGTGGTGGCAATTTCGGCTTAAATCGTTGCGTGCCAAGTCGACCAGCATGACGTGCTCGGCGTTTTCCTTAGGATCGTTGCGCAGAAATTCCGCGTTCTTTTTGTCTTGTTCCGTGTTTCCCGTTCGCTTGGTCGTTCCGGCTATCGGGTCGATGAAGGCCTGGTTGCCCGTAACGCGATTGTGGGTTTCGGGGCTGGAGCCAAAGATGCGGAAGCCGCCAAAATCGAAATAGAATAGATATGGAGATGGATTGACCGACCGCAACGCACGATAGAGTTTGAAATCGTCACCCTCATACTTCTGAATAAACCGGCGGCTGATGACGACCTGAAAGACGTCGCCACGCAAGCAATGCTTGATACACGCTTTGATGTTGACTTTGTGCTGTTCGTCGGTGAGCGTTGAAAATGCAGTTCCCACCGGGCAGAAAGTATATGTTTGCGTGACCGGCCTGCTGATTTGATTGAGTATAACTTCCAATTCTGTATCCGCGTTTTCCGGTTGAGAGGCTTCACACAGCGTGATGATCTGCATTGTATTATTGAAATGGTCGAAAACAATCACGTCGCGATACAAAATGTAAAGGATGTCGGGCGCGTCATTTTCAGCCATCGTAACGTCTGCTACCGGAATGTCTTCAAAGTATCGCACGGCATTGAAAGCCGTGTAGCCGTAAAATCCGCAATACGCATGGTCTTCTCCGTCGGCGTTGAAGCAGGAGACGAATGACGCGAGGGCTTGGCTCACGTCTTGCTTGGCTTCGCCTTTATGGTCGGCGCGAATCGACTGACGTTCTTCTGTGCCGTCCGGCCAGCGCATGATGATATCGCCATGAGCCACTTGAATACTGGCCAGCGGATGCGCGCAGATAAAAGAACGCGCGTTGTCATTGCCGTGGTAGTCTGAACTTTCCATCAACGCGGATTGTGGAAACAGGTCGCGTATCTGCATATAGACACCTACGGGCGTGTACAAATCTGCCAATACCTTTTTCGAGCGGGTGATATATTTATATTTCATACCTTATCATTCTAAAATAATCAGTACGGACAAAGGAGTTAGAAGTTGCCATACTCTTTGGCAAGCGCCTTGTTGTTGAGATAAGTTTCTACGTCTTTGTCGCCACGTCCGCTGACCGTCAGCACCACGATGTCGTCGCTTTTAAATTTTATCTTGCTCAAGGCCGCAATGGCGTGGGCACTCTCAATGGCCGGGATGATGCCCTCCATACGGGTGAGTTCGTAGCCTGCATAGATGGTTTCGTCGTCGTTGATGGCCAAAACCTTTGTGCGTCCGCTTTGTGCCAGTTGTGCGTGCATCGGGCCGATACCCGGATAGTCCAGTCCGGCACTGATGGAATATGCCTCCTTGATTTGTCCGTCATCCGTTTGCATCACGAGGGTGCGTGAGCCATGGATAATACCTTCGGTGCCGCAGTGTATGGTGGCAGCCGTAAAATCAGTATTAATCCCTTGGCCTCCCGCCTCGGCCAGATAGATTTTTACCCTTTCGTCCTCAATGTAATGGAATATAGTGCCTGCGGCATTGCTGCCTCCGCCGATGCAGGCTATTAGATAATCGGGATAATCGCGTCCTACCTGTTCCTGTAATTGGGATTTTATTTCTTCCGAAATGACACTCTGCATCTTTGCCACAATGTCGGGGTAGGGGTGAGGCCCAACGGTAGAGCCTACGATATAGAATGTGTCCTGCGGATGACAACACCAGTCACGAATGGCTTCTGAGCAGGCGTCGCTTAGGGTCATGTTGCCGGTCGTGACGGGATGGACCGTCGCTCCTAACATGCGCATGCGTTCTACGTTGACATGCTGGCGTCTTACATCGGTCGCTCCCATGAATATTTCGCACTGCATACCCATCAATGCACAGACGGTAGCCGTAGCAACGCCGTGTTGGCCTGCGCCGGTTTCGGCAATGATGCGCTTCTTTCCCATCCGCTGGGCCATCAGAATCTGTCCGATCGTATTGTTTATTTTGTGCGCGCCGGTGTGATTAAGATCTTCGCGCTTCAAATAGAGCTGGCAGCCGTATTTCTCACTCATGCGGCGGGCATAATAAAGTGGGGACGGGCGCCCTACATAATCTTTCAATAGTTGGTGATACTCTTTTTTAAAAGATTCGCTTTCCAAAATCGACTGATAGGCCTGTTGCAAATCAGTTACGCATTTGTATAATATCTCGGGAACATAGGCTCCGCCAAAGTTTCCGTAAAAGCCATTATTATTGGGTTGATTTCTCATCTTGTTTATTGTTTTAATGCTCTGTATAATTCATTAATTGCTGATTCCGGATCGCCTGCTTGATTGAGTAAAGTTATGAACTTGCTTCCTATGATAACACCTGCGGCATGTTCACGTGCGGCTTCCCAGGTCTGTTTGTTGCTGATTCCAAAACCAATCATTCTCGGATTGCGCAGATTCATGGAGTCGATTCGTTTAAAGTAGGCTAATTTCGATTCGTCAAAAGACTGTTGAGCCCCGGTAGTACTGGCCGAACTGACCATATAGATAAAGCCATCGGTGTGCTCGTCGATAAAATGGATACGTTCTTCTGAGGTTTCGGGAGTAATCAGCATAATCACACGTATCTGATAGCGGTCGGCAACCGGTTTGATAATATCAAGATAATCCTGAAAAGGTAAATCGGGAATGATACATCCGCTGACTCCACTTTCGACACATTGTTGGAAGAATCTCTCTATTCCATAGTGCATGATAACGTTTAGATAGCCCATCAGTATCAATGGAATCGTAACCTCAGACTTGATTGCCGCAAGTTGCGAGAATAGAAGTTCCAATGTCATCCCGTTACGCAAAGCCGTAGTACCCGCACTTTGAATAACGGGACCATCGGCAAGCGGGTCGCTGAAAGGTATACCAACTTCTATCATTGACACTCCGTTTTCCTGTAAAGTCTTGATGACATGCCCCGTAAGGTCGCGTTGCGGACAGCCTGCGCAGAAATAGATAGATAGCAGCTTGTTATCCGGTTTCCGATTTAAAAATAACTGATTAATCTTGTTCATACACTTATCATTTATAAGATAATCTATAAGTCTGAACTGCTGTTGAGTGCTTGGATAAAGTTCTGCAATAAAACAACATCTTTTATTCCGGGAGATGTTTCAAATTTGGAATTCAAATCTATTCCTATCATTCGGGGATGGTGCAACGAACGGATTCGACTAACATCGTCTGGACCAATGCCACCGCTTAATAAGAAAGGAACTTCTCCCTTGTATGACTGTAACAAAGACCAATCAAACTGTTGACCACTGCCACCTTGTAAAGGTGTTTTGGTGTCGAAGAGAAAGAGATCTACATCGTTTTCGTAAATCTTGTATTGTTCAAGATCCTCACGATTGGCAATCGATATGGCTTTGATAATTTTGAGGTGAGGTCGAATATCGGGTATTAAAGTTGCCCGTAGGTTACGAATGAATGTAGGACTCTCTTGACCATGGAGTTGAATATAATCAAGCCTGAAATTGTAAACGCGTGTAACGATATTCTGAGCCATCTCGTCGACAAAGACACCAACGCGCTTTGAAAAACGTTTCTTGAGCGAGGTTGCGGAATCTGTGTTAAGAGGCTTGTCCTCTTTTTGAGTCGGCATCATCGTTTTTGACAGACGTGGAATTGTCGCCACGTAACGATTGCTTTGTGGGTAGAAGACAAAGCCTAACATGTCCACATCTAAGGCAGAAACTGCCGCTATATTGTTGGCATCACGCATGCCACAAACTTTTATAATCATCTTAATTCAGTTAAAAATTGATTTAATGCAAAGGATGGTTGTGAGGATTTCATAAAATATTCTCCCATTAGAAAACCGTGAAAGCCTGCTTGACGGAGTTCACGAACAGTTTGTGCGTTGTGAATACCACTCTCGCTAATTCGGCATAAATGCTTGGGTAGTCTGTCTGCAAGGAGGAAAGATTGGTTGATGTCTGTCACAAAAGAACCTAAGTGCCGATTATTGACGCCTATCATATCGGGTTCGAGAGCTGCGTAATCCAATTCATGCTCATCATGCAATTCTAAAAGAACTTCCAAACCTAACTGATGGGCCTGTGCTATCAAATAGGCACATTCTTCATGCGACAAACAAGCTGCTATTAGTAATACAGCCGAAGCTCCGCAATATTTCGCCTGTAATAATTGGTATATATCAATGACGAAGTTTTTGTATAGAATAGGCAACTTGACACCGGCAGCACGGCTTTGTTGAATAAACTCATCATAGCCCCCAAAGAAGCGAGTGTCGGTGAGAATACTTAATGCCGTGGCCCCGGCTTGTTCGTAGCCTAACGTAACGTCAGCAACTTTTGCGTCTTTGTGAATCCAGCCACGTGAAGGACTTTTCCGCTTAAATTCTGCAATAATGCCGGAGGAAGATGCCATTAACTGCTTCGACATAGAGCCTTCATCCATAGGTTCCATTGTCTCTACGAGTTGATAGAGTCGTTCTATTGGAACAAATTGCGTCCGTTCCGCAATCTCCTTACGTTTGTAGGCTATAATTTCATCAAGTATATCCATAAAATATTAATAAATCGGTTTGAATAAAATCAGGAATTTATTTCTACAAATCGTTTGAAAGTCAGGAGTGCTTGTCCGCTATCAATACTTTCGCGGGCAATCTCTATACATTCCTCAATGCTTTTTTGTCCTTTCTCTAAAACCTGAATGGCAAATCCGGCATTGGCTAACACAATATTCTTTTGGGCGGGCAGGGCGCGGTTTTCAAGCACCGCATCAAAGATTTCTTTTGCTTCCTCTTCTGTTGCGCCACCCTTCAGCTCTTCAGGAAGGGCTATGGCGAAGCCTAAATCCATTGGTTTGAAAATCTTTTCGTATTTATTTGTTACGACTTTAAAATCACCAGTCAAGGATATTTCGTCATATCCATCGGTGCTGTTTACGATACCATAGTCAATGCCAATGCGTTGATAAACTTGACTGTAAAGTCGCATTTGATCGAGTGTAGCCGTGCCTAAGAGCTGGCATTGAGGCTTGGCAGGGTTGATAATCGGCCCTAAGAGATTAAAGAAAGTTGGGAAGGGGAGCGCTTTACGTATGGGGCCGACAAACTTCATGGCCTTGGCAAAGAGTTGGGCGTGAAGATAAACGATACCGGCTTCATTGATAGAACGGTTGAGTTTGGAGATGTCGTCGGTGAACATAACGCCATGGTTACGAATAACATTACTGGCACCGCTGATACTTGTTGCCGCATAATTGCCGTGTTTCGCGACTTTATAGCCGGCACCGGCAATAACAAAGCATGCCGTTGTAGAGATATTAAAGGTGTTTTTACGGTCTCCTCCCGTTCCCACAACATCGATATAGCGTTCACAATCTAAGGGTACGGGCACTCCTGTAGCCAAGATCCCATCGCGGAATCCCAACAATTCGTCTACGGAAATTCCTCTCATCTGTATGGCTGTGAGCAGTGCGGTAATCTCCATGTCGGAAAATCGCTGTTCTGTCATGCCTATCAGAATCGCTTTGGTCTCTTCGCACGTCAGCAACTCGTGATTCATGATTCTGGAAAAAACTTCTTTTGTATCCATACGTTATGCGTTTTAAATATGAGCAAAGCTGAATAATAAAAAAAGCCTGCCGTAAGAACGACAGGCCCTAAATATGTTATTTCTTTATAAATGACAACACATGGCTTCGTTACTCACGACTGTTGAATCTTGAGCTACGCCACCAGCATGCTGTTGTTAAAATCATATTCATATTTGTAATGATAGTAATTATCGATTGCAAATATACGGATTTTCTGTAAACCGACAAATATTTTTATATAAAAAATGATTATTACTCACTAAAATTTCAATTTGATACTTCGGATATGACAAATGGTAACTAACAAGCTTTTTGTAATATTAAAAAATAAATATTTTTCTTAAAAACAACACAAAACCATTGACACGTATTTTGTTTTTTTGTATGTTTACCGCGCAAACAAAACACTACTAGCTAATCTAAATATCACAATTCAAGCCATGAAGAGAGAATGTTTATTTTTAAATTCATATCCTATTATTTTATTTTAAATTACAAAAGTATGATTAAGAAAACTTTTAGATTAACACTAGCACTTTTGTTACTATTACCTATGTGCGCTTTTTCACAAAAAACAGTAACTATCAAAGGCCATGTAAAATTCATCAGCGATGATTTTAAAGTAAGCGTTTACCAGTATTACGGTACTGGGAAGAAAGTTTTGGCAGAGACTACTGTCGATCCTACTACACAAAACTATAATCTAACTGTGCCCGTAGAAAATCCCGGCGAAGCGTTTGTAGACTGTGGAGAATGGCAAGATGTCAACATCTGGCTTGAAGATGAAAATCTGGATATCGACTTCAGAGGCGAAGACACGGCCAAGATTAAGATTAAGAATCCACCTTTTGTCTATATCAAGGGCGGCAAGAATAACGAATTAATGAACCTTCTTAACTTTATGGCATATCGCAATTACCAAGCGATGATAGCTTATTCACAGAAAACCTACTCAACGAAATTTGCCGATGAAGAAAACAGAAAAAACTTGACAATGTCGTTATACGATTTCATGGGCGATGATTTCAGAGCCTATTGTCGCTTTTTCGTAGAGTACTATGCCGACCGTAATAGCGTAATGGCAGCCATTTCAAGATTGAACTACGACTCAAACAAAGAGTTGATAGAGAATGCGCTAACCCGTTTGGCTACCATTTCACCTATTGCCAAACAATTATCTGAGAACTATCGCAAGGAAATGGCCGAACAAAAAATGCGCATAGAACGTGTGAAAGTTGGTGCCATGGCCCCCGAATTCGAAGCAAAAGACGCTAAAAACAAAACGATTAAACCCACAAACTTTAAAGGTAAAGTATTGGTAATAGACTTCTGGGCCAGCTGGTGTGGACCTTGCCGACAGGAAATACCCAATTTAAAGAAGTTCTATGAAGAGTTTAAAAACAAGGGAGTAGAATTTTTAAGTGTCTCTATCGATGCAAAGAAAGAAGCATGGCTAAAAGCCATGAAAGAAGAAAACATGGCTTGGAAACAAGGTTGGGTAACAGATGCGGGGAAAGAAGTGATGGATTTATACCAATTCTCAGGCATTCCATTTATTCTAATTATTGATAAAGAAGGCAAAATCTACAAGAAAAACGTCCGTGGAGAAGAAATTCGTCAAGGCATTGCTGATGTTTTGGCCGGAAAAGCAGTCCAGGAAAAAGAGACTATTAGCATCAGTATGGGGGCAATGAGTATGTAATTATGTCTTTTACCTAATATTTTTATCATTCAATACACATTATTATGAATCTTAAGAATTTATTTATCCTAACACTTGCTTGTGCAGGAATAGCCTTTGCTTCTTGCTCGAAAGAAAAAGAAGAACCTATTGTAGGTATTGTATCGGGCAGCATCACTCCGTTTGGCAGCTCTGTTGCCTATAAATTGGAACCAAAAGGTGCCGGTGTCCTGGAAAATACGAATGATAGTGTGGCATGGGATGTGACAGATGCAGCCCTGTCCGAGGCTACGGTGAAACTTGATCCCACGCTTGATGCGACTGTTTTATACAATAATCAGCCTGTAGGACCACAAGGCGTTGTTGTCAATACGACATCCAATATCAGCTTTACGGTAAAAGGTTCGAGCGGAAAAACAATGGCTTATACGCTGAATGTCGTTCGTGCAAAGAGTTCAGAAATTGGTTTTACTAAGAAAGCGTCTTCCTTCAACGGACTGCCTTCTAAGTTCGTATGGATGGATGTAACTGCGTTCAAAGGTAAGTTTTACGCTCTTGTTATTTCAACAAAATCTACGGCAAGCAAATCGCCCGACACCACAGAAGAATTATATCAGCTATTCAATTCGGTTGACGGGCTGGCCTGGAGTGAAGTTCCTTATACCGTGACAGGTGCCAACGACGTCATTGGAGGTGAAGGAGCACGTTTGGTAACATTTAAAGACAAACTCTACGTTTTAGGTGGTATGCGCACTTTGGGTAAGGATAAGTTCGGCAATCCGGCAGAACTGGAAAATGGATGGTTCGGCCCCTCGCCCGTCATCAAGCAGTGGCGCTCATATGTATCTACAGACGGCACGAACTTTCAAGCACTTCTTTCCAAAACAAAGATTAAGAAAAATGGTGAGGAAATAAATCCGGAAAATATGTACGTGTATAACAATCCTTACGCAACACTAACAACCTTTGGCGATAAATTATACGTTCATGGCGGATACACCATTGGATTCGGTATGATACAAGGTGCCAACAATACGCTCTCAACATCCGATGGAATGAACTGGGAAGTGCTGACCACAACGGTTGTTGATGAAGCGAAGCTGACTATTCCTACTATTGGCACCAACTTGTTTGTATTTAAAAACAAACTATATATGGTGGGTGGCTTTAGTAGTTATATCGATCCTAAAAACATGAAGAATGGTGTTTTTTCATCAACAGATGGTACCACATGGAAACTCGAGGCCGAAACTGTCGAGGGTTTCAAGAATCTGTATCAGTCAAAGGTTGTTGTCAATAACAACATTATTTATCTATTCGGAGGCGAAACTTTAGGCGCAGACGGTGAAACACGCCTTCTCAGCAATTTCGTTTACCGTTCTACCGACGCCATCCATTGGACTCCGATCAGTGTTCCTAAATCGTTTATCGGAACTCGTTATGTTTCTTCGGCCATTATGGGCCAAGCCGTTTGGTTCTTCGGAGGCTACAACAGCCTATCGAGCGGTCACTACGCAGCCCCGACTGTGAATGATATTTACGGCTCTGATACCTGGAACGCTATTTTAAAATAACCGTTTTTCACATAAGGTTTTCCTCTTTTCGTATCATTTCGAAAAGAGGAAAACCTATTGATATATCTAAACATGAAAAGAGGAACCTTTATACTTTTATTTGTTTTAACCCAGTCTATAATACTTTTTGCACAGAAAAAGACTGTCAGTGGTAATGTGGTGGACAAGAATGGGAACCCCATTGAAATGGCTACCGTCAGATTAAAAAACAACACAGCTTATACTTCTACCAATGCTTCCGGTGCCTATTCGATAACGGTATCAAAAGGCGACACACTATACTACAGTATGCTGGGATATCAGGTACAGCGGAAAATAGTAGGCAAATCTGACCGAATAGATGTAATCATGCACGAAAGCCAAGACGTCACTTTAGCCGATCTTGTGGTAACAGGCTACAGTAAACAAGAGCGTCGAGACCTAACAGGAGCAGTATCTTCCGTCAAACTCACCGACGATATATCCTTCCAGTCTATCGACCAGATGCTACAAGGAAAAGCTCCCGGTGTCTTCATGTCCACATCGTCAGGCGCCTTGGGATCGGCCAATGTCCTTACAATTCGTGGAATCAGTTCCATCATGGGCGACAACAATCCGCTGTATGTCATCGATGGTGTTCCTATCTATGGTACGGATCGTTCGTCCAATTCGACCGACATATCAGGTGGAGCTATCGCGGCTACATCTATGATGGGCATGCAGACGGGTGGCGGCTCTTTACAATATAATACTGATTTGAAATACTCTTTTGAGAAAAACCCGTTAGCAACCCTTAATCCTGACGATATCGAATCCATAGAAATCCTGAAAGACGCATTTGCTACAGCCATCTATGGGTCAAGAGGAGCTTCGGGAGTCATCCTCATTACGACCAAAAAAGGCAGCAAAGAACGTCCCCGCATCAATATCAATTATACATTGGGAATAGATCAGCCTCTCGGAAAGCTGGATCTATTAAACGGCAAACAATATTCACAGATTTATTCCAATTACTTTAACGGTCTGAACTTTCCGCCTACGCATGATACAGACTGGCTGGATGCCATCACAAGAACCGCTGTCAGCCATAATGTATCGGCTTCTTTTTCAGGCGGGTCGCAGAAAACAACTTATTTCTTGAGTTTAGCCGCATCCAATAATCAATCGTATGTCATCAACAATGACATGCAACGTTATTCGGGCCGACTGAATCTGAATACTAAACTCACACCGAAGTTAGATTTGTCGGTCAATGTTTCCATCTCTCGCTTAAACAACAACGCACTGCAAGCGCCTGAGATTTATGCCGCAGCAATTAAAAAAGCACCTAACCTGCCAATCTATGACGAAGAAGGAAAATATTACTATGGATTCGCTCCCAACAGCAAAGGATCTCCTGAAACCTACAATCCAGTGGCACAAGCCTATATCAACGATGAAGGAAGCGAAGACACACGAGTAATTGGTAACACTTATCTGGAATGGCATCCGTTGAGCTGGCTCACTTGGCGCACGGAATTAGGAACAGACATGTACAATGTTTTCGCCTCTATTCGAAAAGGTTCTTTACCAGAGCATATAAAAGGCGTGGCCGGCAACCAAGCGCAAGAGACAACTAAGTTGAACCTTAAATACGTTATTACCAACACGTTAAACATCAATAAGATTATAGGTAATCATTTTTTCCAAGGTGTCTTCGGTCAAAGTTATGAATACGTTCGCGACCGAATCAACTCCGTAGCAGGAAGCAATTTCTTCAGCCCCGATTTAATCGGTGTAGGCGCAGCGCAAAGTAAACGTGTCATCAGCGCATATTCCATGAAGTCTGCTTTATTCTCTGCTTTCGCCCGCTTTAATTATCAATGGAAAATGAAATACATGTTAGGCTTGACCTATCGCCTGGACGGATCTTCGCGTTTTAATCGCAACCACCGCTATTTGGGAACACCATCAGCCAGTATCGGTTGGCGTTTGTCTAATGAGCGCTTCTTCAGAGAGGCATTTCCTTTTATCAATCAGGCCAAGTTAAGAAGCTCATTCGGACTATCCAGCAAAGACGGCAACAACAGTTACTATGGAGCACAGGCCACCTATAAGTTGAATACCCTGACCACTTATGGAGGTCTCAACTACCTACAGATGTCTCAACCCGGCAACGAAAACCTGAACTGGGAGCATACATTCACATGGAATGTGGGCTTGGACGCAGAGGCTTTGAAGAGCAGAATCAAGCTTACATTAGACTATTATTACAAGAAAACGACAAATATGCTCTTTTCTTCTAACCTCCCCCTTTATACCGGTTATACAAAAGAAAATCAGAATATCGCGGATATGATGAATACGGGATTCGACTTACAGATCATCAGCGATAACATCGTTTCCAAGAATTTCCAATGGCAGACCATCTTCAACATATCTTCGGCAACAAACAAAATACTGAAATTAAACTTTGAAGGAAACCAACTCGATGAGTTGAACAGTTCATTTAAGTATTATCAAGAAGGGAAAGCTGCCGCACAATGGTATCTTCATCGTTGGATTGGAGTTGATCCTGAGTCGGGAAACCCGCTATGGGGTTATGCAGACGGTAGCGTTTCTACCGCCCCCCCCGCATCGCAAAACGCAACGTCGCAACTCAACAAGTTTGTCTATGGCACGGCTATGCCCACTGTTTACGGTTCTATCACCAACTCATTCAGCTACCGAAACTTCGAACTTGACATATTTTTCAACTACGCTTTGGGCAGTCACATGATGAACAGCACGCGCGCCACCTTGCTTACCTATACGCAAGAGGCTAACAATCTGTCATCGGAAATCATGAACCTATGGCAGTTGCCGGGGCAAAAGACAGACATACCCAAGCTGAAAAATACTTCAATCATCGGAGCATACGACTACACTACATCGATTACTTCAAGCCGTTTCTTGGAGAATAATTCATACATACGACTTAAAACGCTTACCTTGGCTTATCGTTTCCCGCAAATATGGCTCAAGCGTTCCAAGCTATGTAGACAGTTACGGCTATACTTCACGGCCACAAACCTCTTCACTTTAACAAAATATAGCGGTTTAGATCCTGAAGTGAGTGCCTTCGGTTCGTCAGCCACATTATCGGGCTACGACAATAGCACCATGCCTTCGTCGCGCAGTATGCAATTCGGTTTAAGCGCAACATTCTAATAAATGCAACTTAAACGCAAACAAATGATAAGAGTTTTCAATCACTAACGATCAATCGATATGACTATCAAATATATACAAAACGGTATTATCCTCGGGCTGACTATCCTCATGACCGCTTGCGGATTAGACTTGGAACCGGAGAATACATACGTAGACGAAAAAGTGTACCGCAATGAGAAAACCGCTCTGGCAGCCTTGGCCGGTAACTATGTCAGGCTGAACGTCTTTCTGAGTGGCGCACCTCAAGACCAAAACAATTATTCAAACTCGGGCTATACCTTTGAATTAGGAGATTTGGCAACCGACAATCTAAAAGTAAGAGCAACCTCCCCTACCTTTGTTGCTGTTGAAAAGAGCCAATATACATCCAATGAACACGATAATTTCTTATATCAAATCTGGCATTGGGGATATAACGCCATCGACTATTCCAATAATATTATTCGGGGAGTTACACAATACGGACAATACGCGGAGCCCATCAAACGCCAGCATATAGCAGAAGCGAAATTCATCAGAGCTTACGTTTATTTCCAACTTCTGGCTATATTTGGCGATCAGGCTTTATTAGGAAACGATGCGGCCGACGGAGTTGTACTCACCCTTGACCCTTACAGCGGCTATAATCCTAAGAACTCAAAAGGAAGAAGTACGAACGCCGAATGTTGGCAACAGATTATCAAAGACCTGACAGAGGCGCTTCCCGATTTGCCCGAAGCCGTCCCCGCGGCCTCATCACGTGTCAGGGCGACAAAGAGCGTTGCCCAAAGTCTGCTCAGCAGAGTGTATCTATACAAGGCATCTTACAAAGGCAATCAAGAAGAACTGAAGCTGTCAGCCGATTACGCCCATGCTGTTCTCCAAAACACAGCTTACCAATTCTCTTCATCATCAAGCGAATATTCAAACAATCTCTTCCCTTCCAATGAGTTTTCGCAAGGTGGCAGCCATCCCGACCCTACAACATACAGTGCGGAACTCATATTTTTTGAACCAAGCAGAATATACGCTAAGCGCTATCCTAATGGTATGGCATACTATCGTAAGATTAGTTTTTATATCCCACAGACGGCCATTGATTGTTATGAAGCTGATGATGTGCGACGAACGGATTTGATCAGACATGGCTCTACAAGTGATAATCCCAACGATTACACGACAACCAAATACTACGGAGGCAAGTACGACGACGTTATCTACCTTCGTTTGGCCGAAATCAAGCTAAACTATGCCGAGGCGCTTGTGCGATCTTCCAACTCCGTTTCTCAAGAGGCCATCGACCAACTCAATGACGTTCACCAACGCGCATTCCCCAATGGCAAGAAGCCTGCATTATATACCGCCGCCGACTTCCCGACAACAGAAGCCTTGCTCCGTGCCATTTTGAAAGAACGCCGCATGGAATTGGCTTATGAAGGTCAATATCGCTGGGATCTGATACGCACCAATAATTTGCTTGGAGACGCCACACTCGGTGCTATTGCTCCCAACCGCTGGAATCTTCCCGTACCCGAATACGAAATACGTATCACGGATGGCTTAATCAAACAAAACAGCGGATACAATCAATAAGCATTTACAATAAGTGAATAAACATTAAGGAGAAATAGGAAATAAGAGATATCAGAAATTTATTTTGAATATATCGAACGATATAATATAATAAAGGTGGCAACCCATACGGATTGCCACCTTTATTATATGTGATTATTTTAAGATTACATCATGCCACCCATGCCCGGAGCTGCCGCCGGCATAACGGGTTTGTCTTCTGGTTTGTCAACCATAACACACTCGGTTGTGAGCAACATACCAGCGATAGAAGCGGCATTCTCAAGTGCTACGCGAGCAACCTTGGCCGGATCAATAATACCTGCCTTGCGCAAATCCTCGTATTCATCCTTGCGAGCATTGTAACCGAAGTCACCTTCGCCCTCGCGAACCTTATTAACTACAACCGAACCTTCGCCACCAGCATTGGCAACAATCTGGCGAAGTGGCTCCTCAATGGCACGCTCAACAATGTTGATACCGGTCTGCTCGTCCTGATTTTCACCCTTCAGACCCTTCAAAGCGTTCAAAGAACGGATGTAAGTAGTACCACCACCGGCAACAACACCTTCTTCGATAGCTGCACGAGTAGCGCAGAGGGCATCGTCTACACGGTCTTTCTTTTCTTTCATCTCCACTTCAGAGTTGGCACCTACATAGAGTACGGCAACGCCACCAGCCAACTTAGCCAGACGCTCCTGAAGTTTCTCCTTGTCATAAGAACTCTTGGTATTGGCAATTTCGTTCTTAATCTGAGCCACACGGTCAGCGATATTTTCCTTCTGACCCGCACCATCAACGATAGTTGTATAGTCCTTAGAAACGGTTACCTTCTTTGCAGAGCCGAGCATTTCGAGTGTTGCCTGCTCCAGTTTCAAGCCTTTATCCTCACTGATAACCACTCCACCGGTCAGAACAGCGATATCTTCGAGCATGGCTTTGCGACGATCTCCGAAGCCCGGAGCCTTAACAGCACAAATCTTCAAGCCACCACGTAAACGATTAACAACCAACGTAGTCAGAGCCTCTGAATCAACATCTTCTGCAATAACCATCAAAGGACGTCCACTCTCTGCGGCAGGCTGCAGGATAGGCAAGAAATCTTTCAGGTTAGAAATCTTTTTGTCGTAGAGAAGGATGTAAGGATTCTCCATCACACACTCCATCTTCTCTGCATCGGTAACGAAGTAGCCCGAGAGATAGCCACGATCGAACTGCATACCCTCAACAACACCGATATTGGTTTCGCGTGTTTTGCTTTCTTCGATGGTGATAACACCGTCCTTTGATACTTTGCGCATAGCATCAGCCAAGAGCTTACCAATCTCAGGATCGTTGTTTGCAGAAACGGTTGCCACCTGTTCTATCTTGTCATAGTTATCATCTACTTTCTCCGCATGGCTCTTGATGTGCTCCACAACGGTAGCGACAGCCTTGTCAATACCACGCTTCAAATCCATAGGATTAGCACCAGCTGTTACGTTCTTCAAGCCTTCTGTTACGATAGCCTGCGTCAGGATAGTAGCGGTAGTCGTACCATCACCGGCATCATCACCCGTCTTACTGGCTACACTCTTAACGAGCTGCGCACCGGTATTCTCGAATTTGTCTTCCAACTCGATTTCCTTAGCAACCGTCACACCGTCCTTGGTGATTTGCGGAGCACCAAATTTCTTTTCAATCACTACGTTACGTCCTTTAGGACCGAGCGTTACTTTTACGGCGTTAGCCAACTGATCTACGCCCTTTTTCATTAAATCGCGAGCGTCTACGTTATATTTAATATCTTTAGCCATATCTTTCTAAAATGTAAGTGTTAAATTTAAATCATTTAAAAGGCCTAACGGCCATACTATATTAGTCTACGATAGCCAGAACATCGCTCTGACGCATCATCAGATACTTCTCACCTTCGTTCTCAAGTTCGGTTCCGGCATACTTACCATAGAGCACAACATCACCTTCTTTCAATATCATCTGCTCATCCTTGGTGCCTTGACCAACGGCTACAACCTTACCACGCTGTGGCTTTTCTTTAGCCGTGTCCGGAATAATGATGCCACCTACTTTCTCTTCAGCTTCTGCTGGAAGTACCAGCACTCTGTCTGCTAATGGTTTAATGTTCATAATTGTATAGTTTATAAATGTTTTTTTATTTATCACTGCTCCACTTAAAGCCAAAAGCGTGCCAAGTGACACCGGCTGACAGTTTTGTCAAGAGACTGACAAATATGACAGTTTGAACCCATGAAAATATTAAACAACAACTCATTTTAGGCTTCGTTTTTTGCCACAAAAAGATTTTCTCTGCCAAATACGCGAATTTTGAGCACCTTTATAACTAACTGATTATCAACGACTTGCGATTTTTGGTCCTCTTTTTGTTCATTTCCGACCACCTCATAGCTATGCTTTTACCTCTCGATTGTGGCCTTTTTAGCTGCTAAAAGCAGTGCTTTTACGATGTCAAAGCTATGCTTTTACCATCTAAAAGCATTACGATTAGATGCCATGGAGTGTTTTTCATCACTTTTTAGTGGCTCTTTCCCATTGTATTCACGCTAGATGGCCCACTCAACAAATGTTAAAATACCATCATAAATCTTGACAAATCATTCTCTCTTGTCCGTCTTCGGCATGTCATGTGAAGATAATAAATGACTGTTTATGCAACAAACTTTTACTCATTATATTATAAAAAGGAGGTCTTCACTTTGAAAAATGTCAAAATTCTTTTATCTTTGCAACAATGTAGTAACGCTTTGAACTACGTCTAACATAGCGGAAGATCACCCGTTGCCACAAACAACAAATATAACAATGCTTATATGAAAGAATTCTTCAAACATGTTTTCGCCACTATCGTGGGTCTGTTTCTCTTTGGTTTTATAATGACCATTTTGGCCTTTATCAGTTTGGTCGGTATCATTGCCAGTTCGGAAAATACCAATGACATTAAGGACAATTCGGTATTGGTACTCAATTTAGATGGTGTCATGGCTGAACGGACGGAAGACAACGTCCTGAACAAGCTGAACGGAGTTGATGGTATGAGTTTCGAAGCCTATCAGCGAGCCATCCGAAACGCCACCGACAATGATAAGATAAAAGGAATTTTCATTCAAGCCAACAGCTTGGGTGCCGAAATGGCTCATCTGGAAGAACTCCGCCAGTCGCTGGCCGACTTTAAGAAAACGGGCAAATGGATTATAGCTTATGGCGAAGAAATGTCGCAAGGTAGCTACTATCTGTCGTCACTGGCCGATAAAATCTATCTGAATCCTTCAGGCGAACTGAATTGGTTGGGGCTTGGTGGAGAGACGCAATACGTTAAACACACATTGGCCAAAATAGGTATTCGGGCCGTTCCCGTCAAAGTTGGCAAGTATAAGAGTGCCGTAGAAATCTTTACGGAAGACAAAATGAGTGATGCTAATCGCGAACAGACCGAACGTTATCTGAATGGTTGGTGGAACAAAATCGTAACCGACGTAGCCACAAGCCGCAAAATCAGCAAAGATTCGCTCAATGCCTACGCCGACCGCATCATCACTTTTGAAGACCCACAACAACTGGTTAAGGCGCGCATGATTGATGGTCTCATCTACAACGACCAGACAAAGGCCATCGTTGCCAAAATGTTGGGACAAGACAAAGACGACGATATCAATCAGGTTGCTGTCCGTGACTTGCAGGAAGAGCCTACCGAAGGACTTTCAGATCGTATTGCCGTCTACACGGCAACGGGCGATATAGTAGACAGTAGTAGCCCAGAGGGTTTGTTCCGGGGCGGCAGTCAGATTGTGGGCAAGGACTTTTGCAAGGACATGCGCGATTTGGCCGACGACAAGAACGTGAAAGCCGTGGTACTACGCATCAATTCGGGCGGTGGTTCAGCCTATGCTTCCGAACAGATGTGGCACCAAATTATGGAGTTGAAGAAGAAAAAACCTGTCGTCGTTTCCATGAGTGGAGCTGCGGCTTCGGGCGGTTATTATATCAGTAGTGCGGCCAATTACATTGTGGCTAATGCCAGCACGATCACAGGAAGTATCGGAATCTTTGGTATTTTCGCAGATCGAAGCAAGTTGTACACCCAGTTGTTGGGCATGAAATTCGACGAAGTAAAGACCAATCGTAACTCGGTAATGAATGCACAAGGCCATTTCCTCACCGACGAACAGTTCAATATAGTGCAACGAAGCGTAGAACGTGGCTATCGACTGTTTAAGAAACGTGTCGCCGAAGGTCGCCACATGACAATGGATCAGGTAGAAGCTGTCGCACAAGGCCATGTCTATCTGGGGTCGGACGCGCTCCGCATCCGTTTGGTCGACGCATTAGGCAATCTTGATACGGCTATCAGAAAAGCGGCCCAACTGGCCAAACTCGATGCTTACGACGTCAAACGTTATCCCGAACAGCCAAGCCTACTGAATCAGTTGCTCGACATGGATGACAACATGGACAGCTATCTGAATAGCAAACTTAGACTATTGATGGGCGACATGTACGAACCGCTCAAAATGAAATACGAACTGGAAACCATGGGACGTGTGCAAGCACGCCTGCCTTTCTTCGTTCCACTGGTAAAATAAGATAGAAGACGGTATGAGAACCGAAGGAGATTTCATCAAAATCAACGAATGGTTGCTACCTTTTAGCTGGCTGTTCGAAATGATTGTACGGCTACGTAACGCGCTCTTTGATATGGAAATTATCAAGAGTCGGGCCTATGACGTACCTGTAATCTCTGTCGGCAACATCACTGTGGGTGGAGCTGGCAAGACGCCTCATACGGAATATTTGGTCAGACTCTTGAAAAAACACGTAAAAGTAGCTGTGCTCTCGCGAGGCTATAAACGCAAAACACGAGGCTACCTACTTGCTAACAGCCAGTCAACCATGCAGGAAATCGGTGACGAACCCATGCAAATGAAGACAAAATTTCCTGACCTTACGATAGCCGTTGATGGCAACCGCCGACGGGGTATTGACCGACTGACGCACGACGAAGATACTAAAGACACAGATGTAATTCTGCTGGACGACGCTTTTCAGCACCGCTACGTGAAGCCGGGTATCAACATTCTGCTCGTGGATTACCACCGTCTGATTATCTACGACAAGATGTTGCCTGCCGGAAGACTGCGCGAACCGCAGTCGGGAAAGAATCGGGCCGATATCGTAATTGTTACCAAATGCCCCAAAGACTTGAAACCAATGGAGTTTCGAGTACTCACTAAGGCGATGAACCTGTATCCGTATCAGTCGCTTTACTTCTCCACGATTGACTACAATGATTTAATTCCGGTTTACGAGAACGGCAAAGGCTCCCTACCCTTACAGTCAATCCAAGGCAAGAACATTCTATTGCTCACGGGCATAGCCTCGCCCGACCAGCTGATCGTCGACCTCAAAGGTTATCAGACTCAAATCACGCAGTTGGCGTATGCCGACCATCACCATTTCAGTCGTAAGGACCAAGAGCATATCAATGCGGTATACGAAGCAATGGAAGAACCTAAAATGATTATCACGACAGAGAAAGACGCGGCTCGGTTGCAAACGGCCGAGCATCTGACACAGGAGGTTTGCGACGCCATGTTTGCCCTTCCAATCAAAGTGAGATTCCTTTTAGACCAAGAAGAAAACTTTAACAATCAAATCATAAGCTATGTACGAAAGAATTCAAGAAACAGCATCCTGGTTAAAAGAAAGGATGACCACAAGCCCAAAGACGGCAATCATACTGGGGACAGGGCTCGGACAATTAGCTTCAGAAATAACTGATAGCTATGACTTTCCGTATTCTGAGATACCCAACTTTCCTGTATCGACTGTAGAAGGACATGCCGGAAGACTTATATTCGGCAAACTTGGCGGCAAGGATATCATGGCCATGGAAGGCCGTTTCCACTATTATGAAGGCTACTCGATGAAAGAGGTTACCTTCCCGGAGCGCGTTATGTATGAGCTGGGTATTACAACGCTGTTCGTCAGCAATGCTGCGGGTGGCATGAATCCGAGCTTTAAAATTGGCGATCTCATGATTATTGATGACCATATCAACTTCTTCCCCGAACATCCGTTGCATGGCAAGAACTTCCCGACAGGCCCCCGCTTCCCCGATATGCACGAACCTTACGACAAACGGTTGCGCGATTTGGCCGACACGATAGCCCAAGAAAAGGGCATCAAGGTTGCTCATGGTGTTTATGTTGGCGTTCAAGGACCCACTTTTGAGACACCTGCCGAATATCGTATGTACCGTTTATTGGGTGGAGATGCGGTTGGAATGAGTACCGTTCCCGAAGTAATCGTGGCACGTCACTGCGGTATCAAGACCTTTGGAGTCAGTATCATCACTGACCTCGGTGGCTTCGACGTACCTGTTGAGGTAAGTCATGAAGAGGTACAGAAGGCTGCCAACAGCGCTCAACCGCTGATGACGGAAATCATGCGCGAGATGATTCGCCGCTCATAATTTGATTTCTATATATAATTAGATAAAGAAACGAAAGATGGAAATAGCTAAATTGGGAGAGTTCGGACTCATCGAAAGACTTACGAAAGACATCAAGATTAAGAACAACTCTACCCGATATGGTGTGGGTGACGATTGTGCCGTGCTCCATTATCCCGACTCTGAAGTGCTGGTTACTTCAGACATGTTGATGGAAGGCGTACATTTCGACCTCACCTACATCGACTTGGAACACTTAGGCTACAAGGCTGCGACGGTTAATATTAGTGATATCTTCGCGATGAATGGTGCTCCTCGCCAACTCATCGTGAACATCGCGCTTAGCAAACGCTTCACTGTGGAAGACATGGAGGCCTTCTATACCGGTCTCAACATGGCTTGCGAACGCTGGGGAGTGGATGTTGTCGGCGGCGACACGACGTCTTCCTATACGGGGTTAGCCATCAGTATCACTTGTATTGGCGAAGCAAAGAAGGAGGATATTGTCTATCGCAATGGTGCCAAAGAGACCGACTTGATTTGTGTAACGGGTGATTTGGGAGCCGCCTACATGGGGCTTCAGCTGCTCGAACGTGAGAAAGCGGTTTATTATCAGCAGGTAGAAGAAGCACGAAAGAAGGGAGATCAAGCTGCACTAAAAGACCTCCAAAACTTCCAACCCGACTTTGCGGGTAAGGAATATCTGCTTCAACGTCAGCTACAGCCCGAAGCTCGCGGCGACATGATTGCCAAATTGCGCGAGATGAACATTCGTCCTACTGCTATGATGGATATCTCGGACGGACTAAGCAGTGAGTTGTTGCACATCTGTAAACAGAGTCATTGCGGCTGCCGAATCTATGAGAACAAGTTACCAATCGACTATCAAACTGCCGTTATGGCCGAAGAGTTTAATATGAACTTGTCAACATGTGCGCTGAATGGTGGTGAAGACTATGAACTTTTGTTCACTGTGCCCATCGGCGACCATGAAAAGCTGGAATCGATGGACAACGTTCGTCAGATTGGTTATATCACCAAAGACTCTCTTGGCTGCATGCTCATTACCCGTGACGACCAAGAATTTGAGCTTCAAGCTCAAGGATGGAATCCCCTGAAATAAGCAAACAGAATTGCATTTAGCGTTCAGCCCCTCTCGACATCATTGGCTTTCAGTACATATAGCTAAATGTCAGAGGGGTTGAATCTGTATTATCAATCTACCTTTATTCACGTTTCGTTGTTAATAAACTCTAATATTATTAACTTTCCTTTCGCTCCTTACCTATAAATAGACAAATATTGCTACCTTTGCAACCGCAAAACGAAATGGTGCCATAGCTCAGTTGGTAGAGCAAAGGACTGAAAATCCTTGTGTCCCCGGTTCGATTCCTGGTGGCACCACGCACAAAGCAGTCAGTAATGGCTGCTTTTTTTGTTGCTTAAAGTTTATTTATATTTTATCGTTTCCTTTTGATATTCCACCCGATTCCATTATATTTGCACGTAAATAAACCAATAAACTAAAGAACATGTTAGGTACACAAGAAATCATTATCATTGCGTTCATTATCCTATTGGTGTTTGGTGGCAAGAAGATTCCCGAATTGATGAAAGGCTTAGGCAAAGGTATCAGGAGTTTTAAAGACGGTGTCAACGGCATTGAAAATGACATCAACCCTACCAAAAAGGATTCGAAAGACACGAAAGAGACCACCACCAACGTTAATGATAAGTAATGACAGAAAACGACGAGCTTTCTTTCTGGGATCATTTGGACGTCCTACGAAGCGTCATTTTCAAAATTATTATCGTGGGCGGGCTATGCTCCCTGCTTGCATTTTGCTGCAAAGACCTGCTATTTAAGATTATTCTGGCACCGAAGGATTGCAACTTTATAACTTATCAAATACTGCAAACAGAACCTTTTCATATAGATCTTGTCAACACAGGTCTTACCGAACAGTTTCTCGTTCACATGAAAGCGGCCCTCTTCTTCGGCATTCTTTGCGCCTCACCTTATATCATTTATCAGCTTTACAAGTTCATTGCGCCCGCTTTATACGACAGCGAACGCAAATACTCCGCACGCATTATCAGCAGTGCCTACGCCATGTTCTTCGTGGGAACCTTGGTTAATTACTTTCTGATATATCCTTTAACCGTACGCTTTCTCGCAACTTATTCGGTCAGTTCCGATGTCCGGAACATGCTGACCATCCAATCATACATGGACACTTTGCTCATGATGTCGCTGGTATTTGGTCTCATTTTCGAGATTCCGGTCATTAGTTGGCTGCTCGCGCTCATAGGAATGCTCAAGCATACATGGATGAAACAATATCGAAAGCATGCCTTTGTTGCCATCGTTATCATTGCCGCCGTTATCACACCGACATCCGACGCGTTCACGCTGTTTCTCGTTTCCCTGCCTATTTGGCTGCTCTATGAGTTCAGTATCTACATTGTAAAAGTTACAGAACATCAGAAACACGATGAAACAAGCCTGGAAACATCTGGAGAATCTAAGTAAAACAAAGAGATTTAAAGGCGTTCATCGGTCAGACCGAGCACCGTCAGCACACCATTCGCTACACTAAACTTGACATCCCGACCCGCAAAAGGCATTCCATATACCTTTTGCGGGTCGTTTTGATAATGAGGACGCGGATCCAATTCCAACACTTGCGTCAACACCCGTGCATCTTTTTCTCCCAACTTCGCCCTCAACGCTTCCGGAATAACGACGCGTAATCGCTGAATGGATGTCGTATCAACGAATCCACTGCGGGCTTCGGGCTTACAATCGGCATAAACCACATAGGGTTTAATATCAAAGATAGGCGTGTCATCCATCAGATCGGCACCTTTAACAATGATGACAGGGCCTCGTGTTGTCTCCCATTCCACATGATCAAGTTTCACGCACGACAGGCCAATCCCATTGGGACGAAACGGGCTACGCGTAGCAAATACACCCATTTTTTCATTCCCACCCAGCAGCGGAGGCCGTACCACAGGACTGACCGCCTGATGCTTATTGGCCGAAAAGCCCCAAATAAGCCACAGATAGTCAAATCCTTCTATCCCCCGAAGGGCGTCGGCATTTCTGTAGGTCGGCTCAAAGACGATGCGGCCTTCCAACTCTGCCACCAGACCAGCTTGTTTGGGAATGCCAAACTTTGAGCGGAAAGGCGATCGGAAATAAGCAATCGGTTCTATATTCATAAGCGGAAAAAGAATGCACTGATAAAGATAAGAAGAAAAATAGCCATCCCCACCCAGACCGGCCAATAAGGATAGCGCAGTTCACGGGCATGATAGGGACCATTAAGACGCAGCAATACCAGATAGGCTATGGTCGATCCGACAAACGCGAAAAGCATACCGACGAATAAATCGCCAAAGTAATGGACACCCAGATACATACGGGAATAGCTGATGATCATAGCCCAGACAATCATGAAAAGCGACAACCAGTTGCGTCGAAACAGATAACAGATGAAAAAAGCCAATCCAAAACAGTTGCCTGCATGAGCCGAAGGGAAGCCATAAGGCCCACCCCGAACTCCGTCAACGATATGAACCATCTCGGAAATAGGGCTCTCTAAGTTGCTGGGCCGCAACCGGGCCACCGCCGGACGCACAATCTGCGACGTAAAAGTATCTGTTATGAGGATGATGAAGCCTATTGTCAAAAGGATGGTCAACACCACCCGATAATTGAAATTCTTGAGCAGCACCAACAAAAACGTCACATACAACGGAATCCAGATAAACTTACCGCTCACCAGATACATGAAACTATCCCAATAAGGAGAGTGCATGCCATTGATTGCCAAGAAGATATGGCAATCCAAATTTATCAAATATTGTATCAGTGAATGTAACATCGCACTTTAGAGACCATCGATTATATCATACAGTTTTTGAAGCCAAGCCTTCCCCATGTGCAACGGACGGGTCGGCCGACCATAGCTATTCACCGTTTTTTCCAGCTTTGTATCATAAATAACGCCTCCTTCATCCGTCACAATTCCTAAGAGATCGGGCACGGCAAACCAAGCAAAGGCCGGAGCCTGCGCGTCGAGCATGTCTTTGCTGAACATAAATTTGTCGTGATTAATTCCCAACTGAGCCAGTAAGGTGGCCGCAATATCGTTCTGACTGCCGATGCGATCAATCCGGCAAGGCCGTTCGATGGCACCGCCAAGCATGACGAGCGGTATCTGATAACGGGCAAAATCGGTGCTGGAAATATCCTCGGGATAACAGCCTTGATGGTCAGGCACCAACACAACCAATGAATTATCCCACCGTCCAATACGCTTCAGCTGCTCGACGAACTTCCCTACGCAGTCGTCGGTATAAGCAAAAGCATTCAGTCGTTTATTGCTCAAACGATGATAAGGCACGTCGAACGGCTCATGCGAACTTGATGTCTGCAGCACCCTAAGCATGGGTTTGGCCTGCTTTGCGCCACGCAGATCGTTCAACAGTCGTGCAAAGACCAAATGATCGGGCACGCCCCACTTGCTGAGTCGCTCCTTTACGGGGAAATCTACATCAGAAACGATTTTCTCATAACCCGAATTTACCAAATAAGAACGCATATTCGTAAAGTCGGCGTCACCTCCGTAATAGTAGTCCGCCCCATAACCGGCCTGCTTCATGGCAGCCGCTATCGATGGCAGCTTAGCCGTCTTGCGCGGATATTTCATGATGCTCATCGTAGGTTGGGCAGGAAAGCCGCTGAGAATGGAGACAAGGCCACGGTCTGTGCGAAAACTATTGGCATAGAAACGGGTAAACAGCACGCCTTCCTTCGACAACCGATCAAGATTGACAGCCACATCGGGCAATCCACCTAACGTTTTCATCAACACACTGGAAAAACTTTCCAGCACAATCATATAAACATCAGGCTTGACCACATTGGCTTTCAGAAGCGACTGATGGCTTGCCGGCGACGTCTGAGTATAGACCATTTGATGGAACTGGCGATCGGCTGCTTCATTACTCATAAAGCGGTACTGCCGGGCAAAGTCTTCCGCGTGAGCAACACTCTCCATAAAGCTGAACAAAGGATTTACCGCAGCGTGATTAAGTGACTGTTGACCACTAAAATAAACTTTACCCGTGTTGGTCGAAGATACGGTTACGCCACCACGAATCGGGATGATCAGCAGTCCGGTAAGCACCACCATGCAAAGCGTCACGATGATACGGCTCGACAGGCGTTCAGCCCTCGGCACCGCAAGCGGCAACCATCGCCAAGCCGCTATGAAGATAGCGGCGGCAACAGCCATAATGGCCAGCACGCCAGCCAAGGCAAACCAGAGGCTGACACTGGCCAAAGCGTCCTTGGGCGACGAGAAGAAATAGAAGATGGGCGTAGCGTCTAACGGAAACTTCCAAAACGAATAGAGCCCCATATTGACCACAAAGGCGATGGCTACGGGCAACGATGCGAACGCATAATAACCCAATGCTACGAAACGACGCCATGGTCGGCGCGTCACCCATTGGTCTGTCAGGGCCAACAACATGGGGATAGCCGTGAGATAAGCTGCCAACGAAAGGTCAAGCGGCAAAGCATGAAAAGCGACCCTGCCCCAGTCGGCCAACGTATTCTTAACAAAGAGATCATGATGCCAAAGCATAAAGAGAGGCTTTTGAGCCATCATGACCAACAACCAGAAACAAAAGTTTTGAAAATAAAATAGGAATGCTTTCTTCATATCTACGCGTTATCCTTCCTGATAGAGTTTTAAGATGGCCGGAAGCTTCTCCAAAGCTGCTTGACGGCCTTGCTGATACACGTTTTCCATTTCGTTGGGATCATGCGAAACGTGATCTATCGACAACTTGCGGGCCGGCCGGATCACGACAATATTGCCTTTTTGCTCCTCTGCTCGCACGTGGGTCAGTTGCTCATTATACATCACATGGCGCTGCTCGACGGCCTCCAGAAAACGCGGATAACGCCTCAACTGCCAACGCATCAGTGGCAACAGGCGATTGGGTTTCTTAATATAGCCCTCCGGTTGGGTCAGAACCACAACATTACGGTCGTACCCCTGCTGCTGCAAAAAAAGCAGAGGAATTGAATCAGAGATACCTCCGTCGAGCATCTTCTTGTCCCCAATCTTAACTACCTTTGCGGCCAAGGGCATGGAAGCCGAAGCTCTGATCCATTCATAACTCTCATAACCATGCTCCATCAATAGTTTATACTCAGGCCGGCCTGTAATAACATCGGTACAAACCACGTAAAATTCCATCGGATTACGGTCAAAAGTAGCCGTATCAAAGACGTCGAGCAGAGTTGGAAGGACGTGGTAACAGAAATGACCGCCAAACAAGTCGCCGGTCGTTATGAGCGATCGCAGACTGCAATAACGCCAGTCGTGCGCATACTTTTTATTGTAACGAATGGCTCGCCCGGGCTGTTCGGATTTGTAATTACACCCAAAGGCTGCGCCGGCCGACACGCCCACCAGCCCATCAACGCGAATGTGGTTTTCCATCATCACGTCAATGACACCGGCGGAAAACAGCCCTCGAAGTGCGCCACCTTCCAATACTAATCCTTTTTTCATGATTGCAAAGTTACAAAAAAATAGAAACAAACACATAACACGGCTGCTTTTCATCGGTCAAAGCCACGGTTTTAAACAATGACAACATTTTACATCAAACGCCAAAGACGAAAGGAGCCTCATCCGACACAAATTAACATTCAGAATTTTTATGACAAAAGGGCGTTATTCCGTGCGTTTTTATCCAGCAAGGACACATTTGCCG
>CAUURC010000025.1:0-35124 GCA_963547405.1 uncultured Prevotella sp. | reverse complement strand
TTACCCTCTATCAGCACGTCGTAATCTTTGTAATCCATGATGATTTTGGCAATCTTGCTCAGTGTTTCCTCAGCCCGATCATTGATTTCGTAGCTGCCACTCTTATAGAGCATGTTGTCGGCCAGTGAGATATAGACAACGCCTTTCAGCACTTGTACGTCAACTTCTTTCAACTCTTCCTTGCTCAGAGAGCGGGTCAGGTTGTTGGTAAGCACCATGTTGAGCGAATCGCTCTTAGTCTTTACCTCAACCAAATGACGGATATACTGGTTGCTCTCATTGATCTGGTCTACCAGTTTTGAGATATTGATATTATTGGAGTTGGTGTTGCTCAAGCTCTGATCAAGTGACTTCTGCAGGCGTGCGTAATCTTTCTTTTGTTGAGCCAACTGCTCTTCCAGACTGGCGACACGTGCTTTTGAAGCGGCCAACGCTTCTTTTGTATTCTGATAATTGGCTGTCAGCTCACGGTTTTCATTCTGGCAGTTCTCTAAATCTTTCTTGCTTGCGCAGCTGCTGACGAGCAAAACGCCGGCCAAAGCGGCTACGAATAATTTGTTTTTTCTCATATCTGTTTCTTTTTAATTAATTATTTTTCAGTAGGTTTATGGGCTTTATGCCATTGTCGGTAAGTCCATTCACGCGAGTGCAAATATATAATAGAAGACAGGGAATAAGTCTTAAAAGTTTAATGGTTTAGCTTAATTTAACCGCATGAGCTTTAAATTCAAGTTATTTGACGTTTTACAGGAGGCCTTTATACGTTCAGTGCCAGCACAAAAAGATAGTCGCTGAGCCGGTTGATGAACTTCATCACGGCTGTATTCAGCGGATATTGTTTGTGCATAGTCCACAAACGGCGCTCGGCCGTGCGGCATTTGGTGCGTGCAACGTGTATCCAAGCGTTCAAAAGCGTCTCGCCGGGTACGACAAAACAGAATTTGCCGTCGGTCTGCATGGCGTCGATGTCCTCTTCCAGCTGTCTGGTCAGCATTTCCAAAGGCTCGGAACTATCCATAGCCGCGCCGGCAACAACACCCATGACGCACGCGATCATATTCTGAATGGCCTCTATACGCTGCCATTGGGCCGATGGACGTAGCGATGTTTTCACAACGCCGAGCGACGCGTTTAGCTCATCCAGCATGCCGTTAGCCTCTATGCGTATATCATCTTTAAAGACTTCTTTTTCTCGTGTCAGCGAAGTAAGGCCTTCGTCACCATGTCGGGTGTAAATTTTCATTGTAGAAGTATGAATAGATTGTAAATAAATGAATGTGGAATTGGGCAATGAGCCGCTCTGTTTATCTCATCACTGGGGATTATTTGCGTCGCACTATGACGTAGATAATGACGGGAGCGCCTATTAATGGTGTTACGGCATTGAGGGGAATGATGCCTGCCCGGCCCGGTAATGAACAGATGAGATTGCAGAGTAAGGCCACGACCATGCCGCAAAGGATGGTGCCGGGCAGAAGCAGTCGGTGGTTGTCGGTTCGCAGCAGCAGGCGTGCCATGTGGGGAACAGCCAGTCCGATGAAGGCAACAGGCCCGCAGAAGGCCGTGACAACAGCGGTGAGCAAGCCCGTTATAATGAGCAGTATGTTGCGTAGTCGCTTGATGTTGAAGCCAAGGTTTTCGGCATACTGCGTACCAAGTAACATGGCATTGAGGGGTTTAACGAGCAGAATGGTGGCTATGAGTCCAATCAACGTGACCGAGGCAAACAAAGGTATTTGTGCCATTGACACGCTGCTGAAATTACCCATGCCCCATATCATATAGCTTCTGACGCCCTCCTCGGTGGCAAAGAAGTTGAGTAGAGAGATGGCGGAATTGGTTAAGTAGCCGATCATCAGCCCTACGATGAGCAACATCACGTTGTTGCGCATCATGGAAGAGAAAGCGAAGATGACAGCCGTGACAAGCATGGCACCCGCAAAAGCCGCCAGCAGGCCGGCCATGAAGCCTGTGAAGGTGATATTGCCGGCTGTCAGACTGCCGCCCATGGCCAACATGACGAGGGCAACACCCAAGCCCGCGCCACTGTTAATGCCGAAAACATCGGGGCCGGCCAGTGGATTGCGGAAGGCGGTTTGAAGCATAAGTCCGCTCACGGCTAGTGCGCCACCGCTTAATAGGGCAGTGAGGGCTTGGGGCAGGCGTGACTGTAGAACGATAAACTGCCACGACGGATTACTGCCGGAATGACCTGTCAGCAGGTGAACAACCTCGTCTGCGGGAATGTGGACGCTGCCCACAAGTAGGTTGAGCATGAAAAGCAACAGAATGACTGCCCCCGTTGCGATGCCGTATTGTAGTCCTTTATTGTGCACTTAACCGATGATAATAACGTAACGGGCCTTGTTTCAACTCGGGATGGAATATCGTAATCATGTCCTGTAGCACCCAATCGGGATGAAACGAAGCCTCTTCAAAATAGTGATTCTTATTAGTGTCGGCACCATAAACCTGACCCGTGCGGAATGCTTTCATGGCCGTGTAGCCATCGTATTCGGCCCGCAGTTCAGCTAAAGTGGCCGGATGGCCGCCATATTTATACAGCCACACGTCGGATTGTCCCGCTCCGTCGAGTACTTGTTCGAACGACAGGCTCAAGGAGCCCATGCTCCGGTCGGCTGAAAAAGCGTATCGGGCACCGGCGTCATGGATGAATTGAGCCATGAAGCTACGCCCTCCGGGTACATACCACACACCACCACTCTTGCGTTCGGTGACAACCGTAGGACGATGGCGACTCTTTCGGGCTTTGGCACACAAGTCCTGATAGTTGCGACTCACCTGCTCGAATAACTTCCGTGCCTCTTCTTCCTTGCCATAGAGCATGCCGTAGAAGCGCATCCACTCGGCACGGCCCAGCGGCGTGGCCTCCATATAGTCGGCCGCCTCAATAATGGGAATGCCTATCTTGCGCAGTTTGTCGTAGCCTCCATAGTTTTCGTAGGGTGAAACAATCAATGCCTGAGGCTTGGTAGCCACCAACCGTTCGATGTCGGCTCCCATGCTGTTGCCACAATCGGCCACGCTGCCAGCAGCCGCCCGCCGTTGCAAGTCGGGAATTTGAATGTATTTCAGGTCGCATACGCCGCTGATAGCGTCTTCGGCGTGTAGGTCGTAGAGCAAACCGCAGTGTACCGTGGTGAAGACCACGCTGCTTTTGACGGGCGTATAGACAACGGTTCCCTCGGGTAAGGGGCCGGTTTGGGCCGAGTCTTGTCGGGGAACGAGAACATAGGTGTGCAGTGTTTTGCCCTCATGCCACGGGTCAGCCAGCGTCACGAGTGAATAACGAGGATGCTTGACGATGGTGAGCAAGCGGGCAAACCGTAGCTGCAAAGTGTCTCCAGTCTCGGCAACGACGCCGTTATCATTACGACCGCCGCTGCACGAGGAAAGAAGATAGAGTGCTGAGAAAAGAAAGATAAAACAAACTTTTCGCATATATGTTTTAAATAAGGATTACTCTGTTATCGTATGATAACCGGCATCGAAGAAGATCGTAACAGGACCGACACCTACATTGTAAGTGGCTTTCTTGGTTCCGTTGCCGTCATAGCAGTTTACATAGCCATTGCCATTATAATCAGGCATGTTTCCATCCGCGCTCTTGTTATAAGACAGCACAAAAACTCCGCCTTTCACAGGGTCAACCGCTACACCACAAGGATAGGCAACGGGCTCGGAAAGTTTCCAATCTGTTGTTGAATTGTTTGCGGGAGTATAAATCTTGTAGGTGGCAGTCTGGCCATAAGGCGCATTGATAGCAAGGAAGATGCCATTGGATACCGCAACATAGTTGGCATCGACTACTTTATCAGAAGTGAAGTCATTGTTTATACGGCGCAGATTGTTTTCACTCAATGGGGTAAAACTGGCGTCGTATGTGGCCCAATCAAGCACATAGAGCTGGCGGTCGTTGCCGATATAGAAACTCTGAGGATTGTTGACACCCTTCACGTCTTTAGTAGTTACGCTGCCGTTGCCAAGATTGATGATGGAGATATTGCCACCGCCCTTACCATAATTGGAGTTGGCTACGAACAGATTGTTACCTACAATCAGCATACCTTCGGGATAATTGCCCACCTTATATTTGGTAGTAAGCGTGAAAGAGAGGGTGTCGATGGCCGCAACAACGCCGCCATAGGTGCTGATATACACCTTGCCGTTGGTGGCTGTGACGTGACGAGGCGACTTACCCTCGTCTGTTCCCAGCAGATCAGTCGTCTTGATTTGCTTAATACGCTTGAAAGTAGTCTTGTCGATTACCTCCACGGTGTTTTCCTGATCCACGGCCACATAGATTTTGCTACCATAGATAAGGCCGTCGTTAGGCGTATTGCCTAAGCTCACGCCGTTAGCGGTCTTGAAAACCTGTTGCGTTGCCTGATTGGTCTTGTAGTCGATAGCGGTCAGCGAACCATCGATTTTATTATACATGTTGCCACTGTTTACGATAAAAGCACCTTCGCTGTAGAACTGTATGCGCTTTCTGGGCTTGTTATCATCGTTGTCACAAGCTGTGAAAAGAGCCGTAACGGCCACTAACATCGTTAATCTAAAGAATAATTTTCTCATTTTTGTTTATAATTTTATGGGTTATGAATATTTCTTTTAGTGGTTCCAATCCCACGCAAGGGTCAGCATAAGCCGACGCCCGGGCATAGGATAGTGGCCCACAATCTCGTATTGCGTATTGAAAAGATTCTGCAGGTCGAGTCTGGCGGTGGCTGATTGCCGCCAAATGGTGAAGCTGCGGTAAAGCGTAGCACCTATATCCGTGTATGGTTTTATGTCGGTGTCTTCGTAATGGTTGTTTGTTGCCCAAGTGCGGCTCACGCCCGTGGCGTTCATCGTGATGTTGATCCACGGATTCTGCCAACCTATGGCCATGTTGCCTGAGTGCTCCGGCGTGTAAGCTATCTGCTTTCCATAGTTATTGGACTGCCTGTTGGTGCGGTTCGCGGCACGCAGATAGCTATAGTTGGTGGCCAAGTTCAGCGTATGAAGCCTGCTTAGATGCCATTCCCAACGAGCGGTGGCGTCTATACCCAGCATTTTTACCTTGCCCATGTTAATGTTTTGCCAGATAAACATATTATAAGGTATAGCGATAATCTTATCGGTTATATGATTAAGGTAGCTGTCCAGTGATAAAGTCCAATGACTTCGGCGAATCGTTTTGTCGTAGGTGAGCCCCAGATTCAACTGATTGGTCGACTCGGGTTTGAGGTTTCTGCTGCCATAGTGGGCATAATAGCTTTCATTGAAGGTGGGCGCACGGAAGATGTTCTTATACGATAGACGAACGAAAAGTAGTTCGTCGGGCAACAACCGATAAGATAATGAAAACGAAGGAGACAGCCGTTTCATGTCATCGGAGGGTTCCGAACGTTTATTACCATTGAGATAGAGCGAGTGCATCAGCCGAGCCGTGGCCAGTATTCGCCCCTGTTTGTAGCGGAAAGCTAAACTCTGCAACCATGAATTACGGTAAGGCAGCCCGTAAAGGTTCTTGCTGCTGTTGAGATTGGCATGACTGAAGTCAATGGAGTAGTTGGCCGACAGCCCTTCCGAGGGTTGCCATAACACGCACATATTGGCATAGTATTCACGTTGCCAATAGCGGGCGTCGTTTATACCATCGGGATAATTGCCATCCACATAACTGCTTCCGGCCCAATCTACCTTGGCATTCCATTTCAGTTGCCACAGTCTGCTCACGGCATATTGATAGGTGAGCTGTCCGAAAGCATTGCGTTCGTGAAGGCGTTCACGATTCAAATTGGTGTAATATCTGACGATACCCGGCAGCAAGCGGTCGTTATCGTAATAATACAGTTTGCCGTTCAACTGCCGGTTGTCGGCTTCCAGGATGAAGTTCACTTCGCTGTGGCCGCTGTTCATGCGGCTGTTGGTACGGCGATCACTCACTGTCTCGATACCATTCTGAATAGTATAAGGATAGTTATTGTCCGCATGCAGGTATTCAAATAGGGTAGAGAGCGTAAAATGTGACGAGAAACGATGTTGCCAGCTGACAAAGGGGCTGACATAGCCGAAACTTCCGCTCTTGAGTTCGGCTCTGAATGTGGTTGTGCGGTGGGCTTCCGGCTGTTGCAAAGTATTGATATTCAATATAGCGACCCTACTTCCGTAGCGTGCGGGAACAAAAATCTCATTGTCGTCGCCCACCAAAAGGGAGATTTCTTTCAGATTAGTCAGCGAGTAACGCGACAGATCAATCTGCCCACTTTGTCCATCGCTTAGCATGATACCATCATAACTCACCCCGGTATGTTGTGCTCCAAATCCCCTGACGCTCACCGTTTTCATTCCTCCGGCGCCGCCATAGTCTTTCAGGTTGACGCCGGGTAGCCGATGCATGGCATCAGCAAAATCGGCAATGCCTAACTTCTGAAAGCTTTTGCGGTCGAGTATCTGCACGACATTACTGCTCATCACGTTTTCAGCAACGCGATGACGCTCAATGATAACGCTGTCCAACCGGTGAATTTTGGCAGTGTCGACAGGCAAAGTCAAAGCTCCGCAGATAAATAATGCAGGTAATGACATGAAAAAAAAATATATTTCGGCCCTCCTCGGAGCCGGAAACATAGCATACTAATTGGCAGGTCTTCTGACTCTACGGCTTCAAGAGAAACGTCTTCCCGGACAAATACCCAGTGACCTTTGCTTCTCCGATAATGCCGTTTACAGCAGCGGGACTGTGCATGACTTTCACATGCTTCCCTTTTTAATCAAAGGTATGAACCAATTGCGAATGTAAAGTTACGACTTTCCAAAATGAAAACCAATGAAACCACGGCTTTTTAACAAAAATATATGGTTCTTTCTTTTGTATATAATGGGAATACACTACCTTTGTCACACTTGCAATACCATTTTGGGAGAAATGACTTACGTTGCGAAAATCACTTGATATTCCATTAAAAACATCATTTTAAAATTATAAAAACATGCAAGAAACAATTCACAAAGTGCTTTCTGGTGACTTTAACAAGCGCAAAGCATTGATGTTTGCCGTAACGGCATTCATTACTTTAATTGTCTGGAACTTGCCCATCACCTGTTTTGGGATAGATGGGCTCACAGTAGTCCAGCGACGGGTTATTGCCATCTTTGTCATGGCTGTTCTTCTTTGGTTGACGGAAGCGATTCCTGCTTGGGCCACTTCCATCGTTATTATCTTCATTCTCCTCTTCTGTGTCTCTGATTCCGCGTTTAATTTCCTGCAAGGAGCAGAGGGGGAATATGGGGAATTGCTCGACTATCAAGGTGTTATGTCATGCTTTGCCGACCCGACTATCATTCTTTTCCTCGGCGGTTTCGTACTGGCAATAGCCGCAACGAAGAGCGGACTCGACGTTATGATGGCCAAAACGCTGATTGCTCCTTTCGGAAAGAAGAGCGAGAACGTGCTTCTGGGATTCCTGCTTATTACGGGTATTTTCTCAATGTTTATCTCCAATACGGCCACCGCGGCCATGATGCTGACTTTCCTGACGCCCGTGTTCAAGGCGTTGCCCGCTAACGGAAAAGGTCGCATTGCCCTGACGATGGCCATTCCCGTGGGTGCGAACCTCGGTGGTATGGGAACGCCCATCGGAACGCCGCCCAATGCCTTTGCCTTTAAGGTGCTCAACGATCCTGCAGGCATGAATATGGGAATCAGCTTTGGCCAGTGGATGATGATTATGGCACCGCTGGTAATCATCCTTTTGATGATAGCCTGGCGGCTTTTGATTAAGTTCTTCCCCTTCAGCCAGAAGACAATCGAACTCAAAATTGAAGGTCATGTTTCGCATAACTGGCGCACCATCGTTGTTGCCGTAACGTTTATCCTGACCATTATCCTCTGGGTACTCGGCAAAAGGGTGGGCATCAACGCCAATACCGTGGCCATGTTGCCGATTGCCGTGTTTGCTTTCACGGGCGTAATTACGTCAAAGGATTTGCAGGATATCGATTGGGCAGTTATCTGGATGGTTGCCGGTGGATTTGCTTTAGGTAACGCCATGAACCAAACAGGCTTGGCTGCCAATGCCGTAAACAGCATTCCGTTTGGCGATTTTAATCCAATTGTCATTCTGGTCATCAGCGGTTTGGTTTGCTTCGCTTTGAGTAACTTCATTTCAAACACGGCTACCGCTGCGCTTTTGATTCCAATTCTGACTGTTGTATGTGTCGGTATGGGCGACAAACTGGAGATGATCGGTGGTACACCTACCATATTAATCGGTATTGCTGTAGCCGCCAGTTGCGCCATGTCACTGCCTATCTCTACGCCTCCCAATGCTATCGCTTATTCAACGGGGCTCATTAACCAGAAGGATATGGTAAGAGTGGGAGTGGCTGTTGGTATTATCGGATTGATTCTTGGTTACGGCCTGCTCATCCTATATGGAAAAATAGGTGTTCTCTAACCAATTATAAATACTATAAAATGATAAATCCCGGTGCCCACTAAAGGACACCGGGATTTTTATTTGAATGATATTAAAATCTAATTAGGTAGGCAGATTACTTTACGTAAACAACTGCAAGACGGTTAGAAGTATTGCCCTGAACACCCTTACCTGTAGCCTCGTCAACGATTACGCCTCTATCCTGAAGATACTTGGCAACAACGTCAGCACGAGCCTGAGAAAGTTTGTCATTAATTTCTTGCGAACCTTCAGGTGAAGCTGTTCCAACAACCTGCACGTGCTTTGCCGTGCTAATGCTCTTAAGAGCTTTCTTGGCTTCTCTTGTTAATTCAGCCTTACCCTGAGCAAATGTTACGAATACAAGGTTTTCAACCTTCACTACCTGTGGAGCGGTTTTCTGAATCTTGATAACTTCCTTTACGATTTCCTTCGGCTTTTGCGCCAGCTCATTGCGAAGTTTGTTAATCTGATCGTTCAAAGCATCAACTTCTGCCTGATTACGGCGTTCGGTAATTGCAAAATTGTGGGTAGCGTTAGAGTTCTTGAACTTATAAACGATACCTGCGTTTACTTGGAAGAAAGAATTGTGGATGTTAAAGGCAGGCTGACCTTCGTGAGTAGAGGTCTTGTAACCATAAGATGGGGTAACATCCTTGCCACCCACAATAATGGTAGAAGCCTTGCCCAAGAGTGCCCAGTTCATAGAAGGCTCTACATAGAACTGCCATTGTTTGTCAAAACCGAAGTTAAAAGTGAAATCAAGACCCACTTTGGAAGTCATGCGATTGCGATTCACCTTCTCAAGTTCCTTCCTGTTGGTAAATACATGGCCCCAACCGATACCGGCCACAGTGCTAACTTCAAATAAACGTGGCTCACCCAAGTAACCGGCAAACCAGTTTGTGAGGTTTACGGTACCCAAAAGGCTGGTGTTCAAAGCACGGACAGCCGTACCTGTAGAAGGCCAAGGCTTGTTTGAAAAATAGGCATTGCTCTCTACAGCCATACCGAATACAGGGGTAAAGTAGCGACCCAAACGAACGCCAAAGTTAGGATCAAGACCCTTCATCCACGCATGGCCGGTTGTCTTTGTGGCAAGACCGCCATTAATACCTAAGTAAACATTGTCGAATGTCTTACTTTCTGTAACAGTTTGAGCAGAAGCAGAAACTGTCATTGCCGCAACAGCCGCAAATAACATTAATTTTTTCATGTCTCTCTAATGTTTTAATAATTTACTAAAAATATCCTTATTATAAAATGAATAGTGTTACGCTGTAAGCGTGTCCCAATCTAATCAAAATCATGGTTCTTTCGAATGATGATTCTGTCATGAAACGCTGCAAAGTAATTAAATAATCTTGGGAGAGCCAAAAAAACCTTACAAAAAACGTGTTAAATAATACTTTTTCTGATAACATAACTTAAATAATTACCTAAAAAGGCACTTCCATTAAGCCTTGATGGATGGTTTATGAGTGGTGGAGTCGGCCTTTCAAAAGGCTAAATTTCCCTTATAAAATGACTCTTTTTTATGGGTTGAGGCCCTCTATGGAATGTCGAGCCCGTTTGATGAGTGAATAAAATTTGGCAAATCACCCCTTTGTTGAACGCGTGAACGCGAGAGCGCGAGAGGCAAGGGAACGGATGGCGCGTGAGAAAGGGGCGTGATTCGTCACGTTCTTCCTCTTTATCTTTATGCTCGGGGGATAGAAGAGTATCAACGAAAGACCAAATGAAAAACTGAAGTTCAGAATACCGAAACTTGTTTTTAATCAAAAGATAACGTAAATTCGCACTTGCTACTTGGCTCTGCCAATCTCCTGTAAATGCTGAAATAACTTGACAAAAGGGCAAAAAAAGTGACATTATTTCAAAATAATTATACATCGGTTGGGAAAAAGCGATTCTACGACGTTTTTTGTATTTGCTTTATAATCAGACGATTACATAAAACAACCTTGTTCGTTGCCCAATACAGACTCGTCAAAGCATAGCTTTTACCCGCTAATTGTGGCCCTTTTAGCTTATCAAAGCACTGCAATAACAAGCCAAAAGCATAGCTTTCGCAAGCTAAAAGCACGATAATGCCCCGCCAAATCGTAGAAATCATGCCCGCATGAGGCCATTTGGGGAGCAAAAGACGAAACAAAGAGGAATGAAACCACGCTATCTGAACAACTTTTTCGACAGCTTTTTGAGTAAGATTTTTATACAAAAAAAGCAGCCTCGCATCACTGCGAACCTGCTCCAAGAATTAGAGAGTTATAAAAAAATCAAGTATCGTAATAAACTTGTATTTATATTATTGATAGTATTCTTTCTTTCCTGCAGCCAATGTATTCTTCATCAAAGAACAGATTGTCATGGGGCCGACACCACCTGGAACCGGTGTGATATAGCTGCATTTAGGTGCGACCTGCTCAAAGTCTACATCACCGTTGAGCCTGAAACCGCTTTTTCGTGTTGCGTCTGGGACTCTTGTCGTACCTACATCTATGATGACGGCACCGCTTTTAACCATATCGGGCGTTACAAAATTTGGACGGCCAATCGCCGCTATGATGATATCGGCTTCACGACACTCTTCCTTCAGATTGGCCGAATGGCTGTGACAAACGGTTACCGTGGCGTCACCATATTGCTTTTGCATCATCAGCTGGGCCATGGGTTTACCAACAATATTGCTTCTTCCCAGAATGACGCACTTCTTTCCTGATGTCTGAATGCCGTAATGCTGTAAAAGCGTTAGGATTCCTAATGGGGTCGCGCTGATGAAACATGGCAGGCCTATCGCCATTCTACCGACATTGATGGGATGAAAACCATCCACATCTTTCCTGTAGTCAATCGCCATGATAATCTTTTGCTCGTCGATATGTTTGGGCAAAGGTAACTGTACGATAAAGCCATCTACATCTTCATCACGGTTCAGCTTGTCGACACAAGCCAGCAATTCTTCTTCCGTAATGTTGTCTTCGTAGCGAATGAGAGTAGACTTAAAGCCACATTGTTCGCAAGCAATCACCTTATTCTTTACATAAGTCTCGCTTCCGCCATCATGCCCCACGAGAATAGCGGCCAAATGAGGTTGCTTTCCTCCTTTAGAAACTATCTCTTTTACCTCTTCTGCTATTTGTGCCTTAATGGCTGTAGCAGTAGCTTTACCATCGATTAATGTCATCTTTGCATTCCTTTCATTTGTCGCATCATATTAGCCATACCATTGCCGGTAACCATCTTCATCATTTTGCGCGTCTGGTCAAATTGTTTAAGCAGACGGTTTACTTCCTGAATATTGGTCCCAGAACCTTTGGCAATACGCTGGCGACGACTTGTGTTCAATAATTCCGGGTTCGTACGTTCTTTGGGAGTCATGCTTTGGATAATGGCCTCAATGCCTTTAAACGCATTATCATCAATATCAACATCCTTTATCGCCTTTCCCACACCTGGAATCATGCTTGCCAAATCTTTGAGATTGCCCATCTTCTTGATTTGTTGTATCTGATTCAGGAAATCGTTGAAATCGAACTTGTTCTTCTGAATCTTCTTCTGAAGCCTGCGGGCTTCTTCTTCATCGAATTGTTCCTGCGCACGTTCTACCAATGATACAACGTCGCCCATGCCCAAGATGCGATCGGCCATACGTTCCGGATGGAAAACGTCAATGGCTTCCATCTTTTCGCCCGTACCAATGAACTTAATAGGCTTCGTAACAACCGTACGAACACTCAGGGCCGCGCCACCACGAGTATCACCATCGAGCTTTGTAAGGATAACACCATCAAAATCCAAGCGGTCATTAAACACCTTGGCGGTATTGACTGCGTCCTGACCTGTCATTGAGTCGACAACGAATAGCGTTTCGTCGGGCTGGATAGCGTTCTTGAGATTAGAAATCTCGGCCATCATCTCTTCGTCAACAGCCAAGCGTCCTGCCGTATCGACAATAACAACATCGTTGCCTTTGGCCTTGGCTTGCTGAATGGCATGGTTGGCTATCTCTACGACGTTCTTGTTATCGGGTTCGGAATAGACCTCGACACCGACCTGCTCCCCAACAACTTTCAGCTGTTCGATGGCAGCGGGACGATACACGTCGCAAGCAACAAGTAAGGGATTCTTATTCTTTTTCTTCTTGAGCAGGTTCGCGAGTTTACCACTGAAAGTGGTTTTACCCGAACCTTGAAGACCGCTCATGAGGATGATGGAAAGACGACCGTCTAAATGCAAAGGAGCTTCTTCGCCACCCATAAGTTGTGCCAATTCGTCGTGGACGATCTTCACCATCAATTGGCCGGGTTTCACTGCTGTGAGCACATTCATGCCCAATGCTTTTTGCTTTACATTATCGGTAAAGCTTTTAGCTACTTTATAATTCACGTCGGCGTCTAATAATGCACGACGCACGTCCTTTAAGGTTTCGGCAACATTGATTTCTGTAATCTTACCTTCACCTTTCAGTATTTTAAACGACCTCTCAAGTCTGTCGCTAAGATTCTCAAACATAATTTAGTGATTTATGGAAACTCCATTAAGAGTATGCAAAATTACGTAATATATTAATGAATAACCAAAATGGAATATATTATTTAAAGTATTTTAAGTGTATATCAAGTGGTTGGCGAGTAATGCTAAAGTTCTATTTTAGCGACAAGCGGTAAGTGGTCGCTATAGCCGTCGTTGTACTTATACATCGAGAAGGTGCGAAGCGGCATCATGCCTCCATATTTCTCGTCGTGAGTAAGCAGGAAAGGGAAATCCACGACATGGCATTCCCATTTTCGTAGGCATAAAGACTTGCTTACCAATATGTGATCCAGACTTTTCCATTCTCCACGAAACTTGTAGGTAGCTTTAGCCCCATGCGTTCCTTTAGCGTTTTCTGATAATTCCGTCAAATCATACTTTCGAAGAATCTGAAGACTATGGCTGTCTGAGTAATCATTGAAATCGCCCATGACGATAATCTTTGCGCCGGCAGATAGGCTATGGATAGAGTCTATTGCCGCTCCAAGCTGGTTTGTTACTTGAAGGCGAAAAGGTTCAGAGAACTTTTCACCGCCCGATCTGCTTGGTGCGTGAACGACAAATACATGTAATGTATCACCCGTTATGATCTCGCCCGATACATATAGAATGTCACGGGTAGGCTTCATGTCGGGCAATAGTTTTATCCTGATGGAATGTGAGTTGACGGGGCGAAAAGAGAAGGGGGAGTAGAGTAGGGCCACATCTATGCCTCGTTCGTCGGGTGAGTCTGTCATGAAATATTCATAGCGGGCATTTCGTAACAATGATTTTTTTGTAAGGTCGGTCAAAACGCTGTCATTCTCTACTTCACATAAGCCAATCAGGTCAGGTTGTGTCCATTCAACGCCTTCTCCACCGCACGCAATCAGTTCCTGACTGATATTGGTTAGCTTGCGCCAATATCTATAATGTGTCCAATGGCGATAGCTATCCGGCAAAAACTCTGTATCATTTTTCAATGAATCATGTTCCGCGTCAAACAAGTTTTCGCAATTAAGTTGGGCTATGGTGAAGATTCCAAGTAAGAGAGAGAATAACAGGCTCATGAGTTCTTGGCTACATTGGTGCGTATTTTGGTCAGATATTGCTTCATTCTGTCGGCATCTTTTGTGTCGATGATATGCAGCAGATCCTTCAATTCCTCACGAATCTGGCTGACTTGCCCGCTCGTATAGGGGTTGAAGAGGATTTCTTGCAGCAGGTAGTCATCTTCGCTCAGTACACCTTTGGCTATTTTCATGTGGCGTTTAAAGGTTGTTCCGGGCGCGTCCTGATGTTTCATTACGGCTGCAAAGACAAAAGTGCTGACAAACGGAATACTTAAAGAGTAGGCCACAGTCTCATCATGCTCCGTGAATGAATACTCATAGATGTTCAGTCCCAGTTTCTGATACAGGTCTTTGAAGAATATGCGTCCCATGTAGTCGCCCTCATTGATAATGATAGCATTCTCTTCGCTCAACTGATTCAAGTTAGCAAAGGTCGGTCCGAACATGGGGTGGGTTGAAACAAATGGATGATTGATCGACAGATAAAAGTCTTTCAGCCCGGTCTTCACGCTCGCGATGTCGCTGATGATGCAGTTTTCGGGCAGGTAAGGCATGATTTCCTTAAATGCCGAGATGGTATATTTCACCGTAACGGCATTGATAACCAGCTCCGGCTGGAAGGCCTTTACCTCCTCCAAGCTTTGAAAACGGTAACAGTTGTAAGTGAACCGTAGACGCTTGGGGTCTTTCTCGTATACGGCTATCTCGTGGTCAAAGCTAAGCAAGTCGATGAAGAACGATCCCATCTTGCCTGCTCCCATTACTAATATCTTCATGCGGATTTATTGATTGACAATTTCCAACTGCTGGCGCACACTCTCTTCGTGGATATGTTCAAATACCTGAGCGGCAAATTCGGGTGATAGACCGCACAAACTAGCCTGTGCACCACGCTTCTCCAGTATTTCATTATAGCGGCTTGCCTGTAATACCGTCATGTTATGCTCTTTCTTATACGTACCGATTTCACGGCAAACACGCATCCGTTTGGCCAGCAATTCCATCAACTGGTTGTCCAGTTCGTCTATTTGACTGCGCAACATGCGTATTCCTTCCGTAGTCGTATGTTCGTCGCGTACCACCAACAGGCTCAGAATATAATCTAAAATTTCGGGCGAAACCTGCTGTTTGGCATCGCTCCAAGCCTCGTCGGGGTTGCAATGGCTCTCTACAATCAGTCCGTCAAAGCCCAAATCCATAGCCTGCTGACAGAGTGGTGCTATCAAATCGCGACGTCCGCCGATATGACTTGGGTCGCAGATGATAGGCAATTCCGGAATGCGGCGACGCAGTTCGATAGGAATTTGCCACATGGGTAGATTACGATAAATCTTTTTGTCGAAACTTGAGAAGCCACGATGAATGGCTCCTAAGCGTTTGATACCAGCTTGATTGATACGCTGTAAGGCGCCGATCCAGAGTTCAAGGTCGGGGTTTACCGGGTTTTTAACCAACACAGGAATATCCACTCCTTGCAGCGAGTCGGCCAAAGACTGCATCGCAAAAGGATTGGCCGAAGTGCGGGCACCCACCCAAAGAATGTCAATGCCGTATTTTAAAGCTAATTCTACATGCTCGGGCGTGGCCACTTCGGTTGCCGTCAACATACCGGTTTCGTCTTTTACACGTTTCATCCAAGGCAATGCCTCTTCGCCTTTGCCTTCAAATCCACCCGGTTTGGTACGTGGTTTCCATACACCTGCTCTGAAGATATGACAGCCTTTAGCCGCCAATTTCAAGGCGGTGGTCATTACTTGCTCTTCTGTTTCTGCCGAACAAGGGCCTGCTATTACACATGACGGGCGCTCATTATCGCTCGGTAAATTCAAGGATTGAAGATTTAATTCCATAATCAATCGTTTTATATGGTTATTATTATTCTCTTGTCAATAGTCATTCTGCCAATGGCTTTGTTTATTTGTTCTCTGAAAATACGCTTTTGATTCTTGTCAGAGCCTCATTCATCTTGTCTTCTTTAGCGCAAAGTGATATGCGGATATACCTTTCGCCATTTGAGCCAAAGATGAATCCGGGCGTGATAAAGACCCGTGCCTCATGGAGAACCTTTTCGGTCAATTCTTCCACATGCGTATAATGCTCCGGTATTTTCCCCCAAAGAAACATGCCAACCTGACTGTTGTCGAATGTACATTCCAAAACATTCATAATCTGTTCGGCTATATCTCGCCGTCTGCGATATACATTTATATTATATTCTTTATGCCATTCTTCCGTGTTTTCGGTCAAAGTCTCGGCGGCAGCCAACTGAATACCTCGGAAAGTGCCGCTGTCTATGTTGCTTTTTATTTTCAATATCCAACTGATAAACGTCGCATTCGAAGCACACATGCCTACGCGCCATCCGGGCATATTGAAGCTTTTGCTCATTGAATTAAACTCAATGCAACAGTCTTTTGCTCCCGGAATCTGCAAGATGGATAGTTTCTTTCCCTCATTCAGAATGAAAGAATAAGGATTGTCATTTACTACAATGATATGATTTCTGCGTGCAAAGTCTACTAATTTGTTGTAAGTTTCCAGTCGTGCATTACCTCCGGTCGGCATGTTGGGGTAGTTTACCCACATCAGTTTGACACGGCTTAGGTCCATTTTTTTCAATTCTTCGAAATCAGGTTGCCACCCATTGTCCTCACGCAAATTGTAATTGACCACCTTTGCGCCTAAAATAGTGCTTAATGATGTGTAGGTGGGGTAGCCGGGGTTAGGCACGAGTACCTCATCGCCGGGATTAACGAAAGCCAACGTCACGTGCAGAATACCTTCTTTCGAGCCAATGAGCGGTTGGATTTCCGTTGCCGGATTAAGCCTTACGTCATACCAACGCTTATAAAATCCGGCCATGGCTTCACGAAGTTCCTGTGTACCCATCGTAGGTTGATAGCCATGTGCTGCCGGTTGTCGGGCCACCTCACATAATTTATCAATCGTTTGTTCCGACGGAGGCATATCCGGACTTCCGATAGCCAGTGATATAATGTCTTTTCCTTCGGCATTCAACCGAGCAACTTCTTTCAGTTTTCTACTAAAATAGTATTCTTGTATCTCTGATACTCTTGCTGCAGGCTCAATCATAGTTTTGTGTTCTTTACATTATTATATATAGTGGTCGGTGATCGATAGCCGTTCCATCTCTTCGGTTCAACATTCAGAATATTCCCCCAATATCTTAATGTTCTTTGCCAAAGGTGTGATGGCATCAATGGATTGGCGATAACGGGTGAAGGAATCAAAGGTCACGTCTACGTAGAACAAGTATTCCCATTCGTGTCCGATGATAGGCAATGACTGTATTTTTGTCAGATTGATACCATAAAAGCTAAGAATGGTGAGTATCTTGCTGAGCGATCCCTCTTCGTGGGGCAGCGAGAATACGAGGGAAGCTTTGCTAGCCTTGTGTGCCAGACATAATTCAGAGGCCTCAAGTGGATTGGCCACCGCCAGAAAACGTGTGTAATTATGTTTATTGTCGTGAATATCACGTTCCAACACCTTCATTCCATAGATGTTGGCTGCGTAAGCCGAACAGATAGCTGCCCAGCCCAACTGATGGTGTTGTGCTATATATTCCGCACTACCGGCCGTATCTTCGGCTTCTACGGCTTTCAGTTCGCCATGCGCAGACAGAAAGTTACGACATTGTTGCAAAGCCACCGGATGAGAATGAACCTCTTTGATACTTTCCCAGTCATCCTCGGGTAGGCAGCATATCGAGTGTTCAATATGGAGTTTGTGCTCACCGATGATGGTCACATCCGATTGTCGCAGGAGTTCGTAGTTGTGCAACAGACTTCCGGCTATCGTATTTTCTATGGCTAGCATGCCGATTGTGGTCGGGTCACGCCTGATGGCGTTGAATATCTCTTCAAAAGTAGAGCAGCACGCCAGTTCTATTTGTTCGCCGCTGAAATACTCATGCGCCGCGATATCATGGAATGAACCGACTTCTCCTTGTATAGCGATTTTCTTCATACTTTCCTTTCTGTCTCAATAACTTCTTTAAAGAGAAACGGTCCACACTCTAATGAGCGGGACCGTTTCGTTATGTTTCCATATTCTTAAGCTGAATTCTACACGCAACTTCCCGCTTCACAATGTCTTGCGAAGTAAAAATAAAAGTAAAAGTAAGATGCGTAAGACTTCATATCTTCTGTTTTTATCTCTTAATAAGTGCAAATTTAAAGTATTCAATCCGTTCTGCCAAACAAATTGAAAGAAAAGTATTCATTTATACCTAACTTTTTTGCATTCAGCTGTGCGTGTAGTGAAATAAAGAAAATTATTTAACAAGTTCTTTTACCGTACGACCATCGCTGTATTTCACGAAGTTCAGACCTGATGTGGGCTGCGAGATGCGACATCCTGCAGCGTTATAGCGAGCTACTTCGATGGCTTCTGTCGTATTCGTGGTAGTATCTATGCCCGTTGCGGTAGCATCAGAAATTGTACACCGGTTGGCATTAACGATTTCTTTCGTCTTCGTATTGATGACCAAAACGCAGACATGGAGCTTTGTTTTGTCCTGAATGGTACGATATTGTGATATGTTATTGAATGAAACTTTGTGGGTCTGTACTTCATCCGCTACGGCAGAAGGTTTGAGACTTCCCGTTATACCAGTATCTATTCCCATAGCGGAGATGGCTACATGGTTGAATTTCATACCACGAATGAATCCCGGACTATTGATAAAGAAGTCCATTTCCTTTGTAATGCCCAAATCGGCTGTATTTCCTGAATAGTAGTTTTTCTGATAATATGAACTGTGTTGCAATTCATCAGCCGTCAAGACATAAGCAAGCGCATAGGGAGCTTCGGCCATGTCAATGCGGAAGATAGTCTCGGATGTTACAGAAATATTGTTCTTCTTTTCGTCCCAAACAGCTGACACCTTTACATCTAACTCTGCTCCTTTTTCCTTTTCAGACATGAAAGTGCTGGCAGCATTGAAGTAAGTGAAATTCGTTGTGCGGTCAAACATCACGGTAGGATATCTGTTATAACGGTTCTTCTGGCTTTGGTAGGAGGGGCAATGCAAGGGCTCTCTGTTGGAATGAACGGATATACCGATGAACTCATCAGGGAAAGTATGTGTTAAGTTCTCGAGCAAAGCAATGGCTCCGGGACAGTTTCCGCACCACATAGCCGTATAGGCTTCTGCTACGACCTTGCGCTTAGGCACTTGTGTGAGGGTCATTCGTGTGATGGTAGTATACGGAATTGTGGCACCATTGGGCTGTCCGTTGACTTTTGTTACATTGAAAGTCAGTTCCGTTACTGATATTTTCGTATGTGGCGAAACATGTATATTGATGAGTTGGCTGTCGTGAGAGGTGATAGCTTGAGGAAGAGAGAGTTCCTTTGTCTCGATAACTTCATTGCCAAAGCTGAGCGTATACTCGATATTCTTTACCTCACTGTCACCATAGTTCACGAGTGAAACAGGAGCGTCAACACCCTCAGAGTTGATGCCGACAAGCGCTTTTCGCATGGATACCGGCGAAATAGAGTTATTGTAGCCCCCCGAAACTTGTAGTGCTGCGGCATAGATAGATGTATGCAACAGTGTCAGCAAGAAGGTGACTGCGACCCGTAAATATGTTTTTTTTATCATGCTTTTATCTTTCAAGGGTTACTGAACGATTTTCTTTTCTGTGCTTACCACTCCCTTATCATTTATCTTCTGGATGATATAAGTGCCCTTGGCGAGTCCTTGCAGCGATGGCAGGTTCTTGCCGATAAGGCGACCATCGAAGCTATAGATATTATAATTGATGGTCTTGTCTGTGTTGAGGGTACCGATGCCTGTAGATGTTTCGTCGAAAACAAGCGTAATAGATGGTCCTGATTTGTCAGTTACCCATTCGCCACCTTCTTTCTTTGCAGTGAACAGCTGCAGAACAACTGTGCAATGAGCCTTGTCTTCGCGGTCGTCTTCGGGAACGAACTTTATATCAAGTGACTTTCCCTTGGACATCTTAGCCTTCAATAGAACTTCCTCTGTCTTGTAATTCCCGACTTCATCCCAAACATCACAAGATTCGCCGAAGCATACCTGAATATCTCCTTCCTTGATGTTCTTGATCTCGCAAGAGAGAATAACGTGTTGATTTGTATTCGATACATTGCGAGCAAATATGCCACTCGGCATATACTTTGGAAAATCCGGTGAGTCCGGATTGTTCTCTAACTTATTAATAGTAACTGTCGAGCCGTTGGCAATGACCTTTCCTGTAGCATCTACGAACTCAAGTGTTTGTGCCATCAATGTTGTTATACCAAGCAACATTGCGTAAAAAAGTGTAATTAATCTTTTCATTTTCTGTTCTTTTTATTGTTATTTTTATGGGTTGACAAGTTGTTGACGGGTTACCTGAAGCACACCATCGTCATTATATACGAAAGCAACAACTGCCATGTGATTGGCTTTCCAGCCTTCTTCAAGCTGGCAGTCGGCTTCTTTGCTCGTGCTTGTTCCGTTAGCGAGGGTGATAGCTTCGCCCCATTCGCCGTTGATACTTGTTCTAAGCACGTGATTATGTACGTAGTATTTGTTGTTTTTACCATCAGGCATTTGCTGTATAGCGGTGATGGCATCTTCAACGAGCCACAACTGTAACTTGCCCGCGACGCTATTTCCCAAAGAATTGACCGTGGCTTTGATATGTGAACGGCGTGTTGCCGCGTCATAACTGATGGCAAGTTTTATGTCGACAGTTGTTTTTTGTTGTACCTCATTATATACCAGTGACGGCCATTGAGCATCTTTGGCAGGCCTGCCTTTGCGGTTGATAAGTCCCAAAGGCAGATGTCCGATTTTCCAATGCTTATAATAGAGGTCGCCGAGAGGAGTTCGGAGACCATTTAATGTAGCTGTAGGTTTTAAGGCGAGCGGTCCGGAATGGATGGCTACGGCTATCACCGTGTCGGCTCCGTACTGCTTCTGGAGCTGTTCGATGACTGTCGCGGCCCGCGGACAGTTGCGACATTTCTGTCCGGTGAAGTCTTCTATGAGTACGCATCGTCCCACGGTTGCAGGTTTCACGTAAATGAGACGGTCGTTGCTGTCAATGTGGTCGCACGCTGTCAGCATGAGTATGGTGCAGGCAATAGCCGAAAGAAGTTTTATCATATTGTGTCAGAAGTTGTAATTATATGAAACAGTAAACCCCTTACTGGCAGGGATATATCGGCATACGCCCCCCGAACAGTTGTAGCCGCTGCGAGTTCTTCCATAACCGATTTGTAGTCGATGTGCTCTTTTCAGATAGGTGACAAGTCCTTGGTAATAATGTATGTGGGTGTTGCCGCTGTTATACATGTCCGAGACCGTGAACATCCACGAAGGTGCGAGCGATAGTTCGGCAAGTCCGAAGAGCCAGTTACGGTCATCGTCTTTCGAAGAGAGATATTGTAGTTCGGTGCGCAAAGTAGTCTTGGGAGCCAGCTTATACTTTGCGTCTGCTATGAAAATATTCGACCGTATCATACCTCCTTCACCCTCTACGATGGTTTTGTTGTAGAGTTGATTCATGTACATGAGATTCAGTTTGAAGGATTTAGACAGTCGTTTTTACATCTGTATATTTATATACTGATAGTAAGTAGAGGGTCCCCAAACCCAGAAATGCGATACATAACCATCCGTACCCTTACCTCCCTTCTCATTTTGGCGCACGCCATGCACGTGTGAGAAATTCAATTTCAGGTTTGTACCATATTTACCGCCGAGCGTTGTGTGTCGGGGGAGGTTATAACCCCAAGCCGCTTGATACGCCCATTCGCCGCCTGGCTGCGTCGCATAGGGATAGAGTGCCGCCAAGGCATAGCTATGTTCCATGGTGAAAGGCGGCAGATGATTGATGAATGACGATGTGCCTGATATGCTGCGAGTGCTACGATAAGCCATATTAACGCTTCGCTTCGCTTGTAGCAGCAAGCTCATACCTCGTTTGGAGTAAGAACCGGAGAGCATCGCTACATAGCCGTTGCGATAGATGTAACCATTGTCGAACGAAGGGTCTTGACTCTTGAAGGCATATTCGGCAAGCAGACTGAAAGCTCCGTTTTGCAGACGGGCACGTACATCGAAAGCATTGACATTGCGAGGGAGGCGCAACCGATGTGTGGCATCAGCCATCACGTCCTCATCTCCTTCGTGCTTGTTAACAAATGATGCGCCCAAGGTTATATATGTTTTGTCTTTCAGGGCCTTAAACCATTCGTCAAGATTAAGCTCCACGTCTCCGCCCGATACCTGTGCATGGTTCCAATGCCAGTATCTGCGCTGCTTACCCGAGAGCACTTTAAGGCTGACACCTTTTAATGGCTTGTACTGCAAGCGTGCGCCGAGCATCGAATTGTCTATTCCCAGGCTGCGCTCTTCATAGGTTCGGAGTATGAATCCCGAACCAAACTGCTCGTAAAAACTGCCCAAGGTGAGTTCTGCTTCTTTATATCGGCCTTTCACATAAAAGTAAGGTACGCCCCATCCCTTGAAGTCATTCTCGAATCCAGGGAGTGGATGTTTGAGGAACTCCAGCCGCAGACCGGCATCTACATAGTGGCTCGTGGCATTGAGTTCGGCATAAGTATTGGTAAGAAAATCGCCCGAAGACTTCGTTGCGCCCGTCTTTTTATCTTTCTGCGGCAGGAGAATGTCGCTCTGTATGCTACCTGAAAGTTTAACCCTATTATCGTTTTCCTGTGCCCACAACATCGTGTGTGAAGCGCCGAGCAGCAGGCTTGCCAAGATATAACTCTTCATATACTATTTACCGCAAGCCTCCTTAACTTTCTCATACAGCTCTACCTCGGCCCCATCGGTATATCCGTTGTGTTTGAATACGATATTTCCCTTTCCATCGAGCACCATCACATAGGGTATCAGTTGCACGCCAAGTGCCCGTTTCAGGTCGCCGTTGGGATCGAGCAGCACCTCATAGTTCCACCCGTTCTCATCTACAAGCGGTTTCACTTTGTTTATATTCTGTGCTTGATCAATGGAAACGGCAATGAGTTTAACGCCGGTTTCTTCCTGCCAGTCGGCATACACTTCGTTGATAGCTTTCAATTCACGATTGCAGGGTTTGCACCATGTGGCAAAGAAAGAAACAATCATGGGCTTACCATGGTTGGAAAGGGTATCTAATCGTACTGTTTTCCCATCAACATTCTTCAGGGTCTGTTTGGGTAGTTTAGTCTGTGCATGAACCAATAACCCCAAAAAGGCCATTGCAAACAGTAGTCCCACTTTTCTCATACAATGTTCAGATTATAATTTTGAGTGCGCAAAGATACGAAAAAAAAGTGAAAATAGAAAATGTAAAGGGGGAACTTTAGCAAGGTATTTGTTTCTGAAACAGTCCTCTTTATTCCTTGGGAACGGGATAATTATAGCGATAGCGTGTAGGGTAAGTGTCGCGATCGCCATTATACCAAGCGCCTTCTACAGACACCTGAACCGAAAAATTGGGATTGAGCGTGTACTTGACCGCAGCCCCCAGCACATCGGCACCGGGCGTCATCATGCCCATTCCCGCCGTATAATAGGGATACATATTATAATAAGGTGAACCGAAGCGACCCATGTAGCTGTCATAATTGTTGGCTACGTTCTTCTTTCCGTAAATCCAAGCTTCCCAATGCTCATTGAATCGGTAGCCTAAAGCAGCGTAAACGGCCCCGTCGCGGAAAGAGTCGCTGCCATAATTGAAGTGCTGGATATAACCGCCTACGGCCAGCCACAGCTTTCTATCCTTATTGAGTGGCGACAGCCAAGTGGCCGAAAGGCGTTGCCCGAACCCGCCTTTGTGAGGCGCGTTCTTACCGAATGTGGCAAAAGCACTCAGATCCAGACTGGCATTCAGTCCTTCGTGCAGCCCCCAGCCATAGCCGTTCCAGCCATAGCGCCAGGCATAGTGGGACAAAGGAGGTTGAGGTACGGGCTTATCAGTGCGCAGCGTGTCGTGCTGAGCCGAAGCCAAAAAGCTATGAAGCCCTAATAATAACAATATCAAGTTTTTCTTCATGCGTTTCTTTCAATTTTATAGTGTTGCAAAGTTAATTAAATAACTTGAATTTATTTTGGACGTTAACCTTTTTATATTATTTTTGCCGGTGTTGTATTAAATTACTGATATTTAGCAAGTTGCTCTCATTTTATTGTCAACGAAATTCGACGGCTCAACAGTCGTTTTGTAAAAGCAGCCCTTTTAGCTCCTAAAAGCATAGCTCTTACACGCTCAAAGCATAGCTTTTACACGCTAAAAGGGCTGCTTTTACAAAGCCGTTTTCGGTATATTGTTCAGACAATGGTCCGCAACTAGCTGCAAGTAGAACTTATAAAGAACGAGTATGATGAAAAAGAAATTGATTATCAGTATGTTAGTCATGGTTGCTCTGCCTATGGCGGCGCAGAAGAAGACAACAACTACTCAACGTCCCATTGCCGAGCGAGTTTCTGAATTTCTCAAGAATGCTAAGAAGCAGGTGTCGACCACGGGGCAGCGTATTGGCGAAGCCATTGGTCTGGACCAGTCCGAAACGAATAAGGGATTGATTACCGTAGATGGCGTGAAGTATATGCCGGTGTATAAAAAGGATCTTATGATTAATCGTGAGGAAGCTGCCAAACTGCAAAAAGCTGCCCGTGCCGAGTTTGCCAAGAAATATCCCAAGGCCGAAATCATAACTTCGGTCGTGCCGCAGGAAGACTGGAATCACTATGCCATACACAATAAGAAAATTACGGGCTACAAGCGGCGGGCCTATGTCTACATTCTGGCTAAGGATGGAGACGACGCCTATCTGAATGCCAGCTACCTTTTTGAAGCTGAAAGGGAACCGGGAGAGGAATATGTCAAGGCCCGTGAATATCCACAACTGAAGCGGGTAGACGCCATTCCCGCGTCTGTATTGAGTAAATTAGAGCAATAGGCTTATATGAAACTATTCAGAAATCTATTCAGGAAGAAAGAAAGGAAAGAACCGGAAACAGCTGTTGTTGAGGACAAAGCGTCGGTATCCGAGGGGCATGAGTCGGCTATCGAAGAACCGGCACAGTCCGATGATCCTTCCGGTTCGTTGCTTGAAATGTTCAATCAACTGCAACGGCAAGCCGAAAAAGCGCCAGAAGACACGGATATTCTGATTCGTATGGCTGAAATAGCTTGTCAGTTGAAGGATTATGTGGGTATGCAGGACGCCTGCGAAAAGGCCATTGTCGTAGACAATCGGCTGCTTCGGGCCTATCACCTCTACGCTCAGGCCTGCAGTGCCCAGCAGAATGTTATCAATGCCATAGCTATGACGACTAAGGCTATCATGCTGCTTGAGGAGCAGGAGACTGACTATCCGCAGGCGGCCGAGCTCTATCAGCTGCGTGGGCAACAGCTTATGCTGGTGGGGGATAAGGCCGGAGCCGAAGCCGACATGAAGAAGATGTTTCAGTTAGACCCTTCCGCTGCCCGGCAAGTGTCGGGCGATTTTGAAGCCGAAGGGAAGGACTAAGAAAACAAAAAGGAGATAAAGACAGCTTGATAGCTTTGCTTTATCTCCTTTTTCGTTGTTATTTCATAAATTTGAGGCGCATGGAATTGAGCACCACCGATATGCTGGAGAATGCCATCAGCGCCGAAGCCCACATGGGCGATATCTGAAAATCGATGCCAAACAGGTAAGGTACACCGGCTGCCAGCGGTATACATATTATATTATAGATGAAAGCCCAAAAGAGGTTTTGCCAAATCATTCGGACCGTATGGCGACTCAGCACGACGGCATCGGCAATGCTTTGCAGGTCGACGCCCATCAAAGTAACTTGCGCTACGTCCATGGCAACGTCGGTTCCCCGGCCCATGGCTATGCTCACGTCGGCCAAAGCCAAAGCCTGCGTGTCATTAATGCCATCGCCAATCATGGCCACGACCTTGTTTTCTGACTGCAACCGGCTGACGAGTTTCTCCTTATCCTGAGGTAAAGACTTGCTATGGTAATGCCTGATACCGGCTTTCTCGGCCCAGTATCGGGCAGCTTCTTCCTTGTCGCCACTCATCATATAGACCTCAATTCCCTCTTTCTGCAGCTGTTCCATCACGGCCCGTGCGTTCGGTTTCAGTGTTTCGCGTTCATCCAAAGGCAGTTTGTCGGCCTTGGTAAAATCGATGTTCTGATTGGGAATGGTCAGTGTTCCGGTCTTATCAATCACGATGGCATTTACCTTGCGCAGCCTTTCCAGCGCAGCCGCGTCCTTAATGAGCACCTGTTTTTCGGCCGCCTTACCGATACCTACCATTAAAGCGGTAGGCGTGGCCAGCCCCATGGCGCACGGACAGGCGATGACCAACACGGCGATTGCGCTCAGAACGGCTTGGGGCAACGCTGTGTTTCCGCCGAGAATCCACCACGAAAGGAACGTAAGCAAGGAGATTGCGGCTACCACGGGCACAAAGACGAGCGCCACCTTGTCAATGACGCGCTGCACGGGAGCTTTGGAACTTTGGGCTTCCTGTACCATGCGGATGATGTGAGCCAGTGCCGTTTCTTCACCTATCTGCCGGGCTTTCATGCGCAGTTTGCCTTGGCTCGGAATGGTTCCGGCTAATACTTGGCAGCCCTTACGCTTGGGCACGGGCGATGGTTCGCCCGAAATCATACTTTCGTCTACGTAGGCCGCGTCGGGCGTCATGAAACTTTCGGCCCACGTTACCTCGCCGTCTACAGGTATCTTTTCGCCTGCCCGTACTTCCAGCACGTCACCTTTCTCGATGGTTGAGATAGGTACGTTTTCCAGATTTTCACCATCTACCAGACGGGCAGTCTTGGGTTGGAGTCCCATTAACTGGCGAATGCTCGACGCGGTGCCGTCTTTGGCTTTCTCTTCAATCAATCGACCGGTCAGCACGAAGGTGATAATCATGACCGAAGCATCGAAATACGTGTGCCATTCTATGCCGCGGCTGCCCCATACTTGTTCGCCCCAAAAGGTGTTGAAACTGCTGAAAAGAAAGGCCACGCAGGTAGACAGAGCTACCAGCGTGTCCATATTGGCCGTGCCATGGCGTAGCTGTTTGGCTGCCGATATGTAGAAGCCACGGCCACAATAAAGCAGGTTGGCTACAGAAATGATGAGGGCTAACTGGTTGGCTATGGTCTTATCGGTGATACCCAGCCACCCCATCGAAACACCCATCACTAACAATGAGAACATCCAAGACAAAAGGGTCTTGCGACGCAGTTGACTAAACGCACGTTTCTCTATCTCTTCTACCGACTCGTTGGTGTCAATAATCAGGTCGTAACCGATATCGTTGATAGCCTTTTTCATCTGCTCGGGACTGATGACATCGGCGTTGAAATCAACCAATGCGCTACGACCGGGCAGACTGACCGAGGCTGACGTGACCCCGTCGAGCGAGTTGAGCTTGCGCTCTACATTGGCTGAGCATGCCGAACATGCCAGGCCAACGACAGGAATTGTCAGTTTCATACGACCTTCTTTATAAAGAGAGTTCGTAGCGGCCGGCTCCGTTTACGGCTGTCTGGATAGCTTCGGGGGTTGCGGGAGCTTCAAAATCGACCGTAACATTGGCTTCTTCCAAATTGGCTTCGGCAGCAATGACACCTGTAATACCTTTGATTGCGTTCTCGACATTGGCCTTGCAATGTACGCACTTCATACCTGATACTGAAAAAATCTGTTTCATATATTTGTCTCCTATTGATAAAATGATGATGCTTTATATATTATGAATGTGTCCGCCGAGACTTTGTGGTATACAACAAAGCGGCTGTACCCATGTCGTTATTACAGGCACAGCCGCTTTTGCGCACACCATAAGTGTTAGAAAACGCTCTTGGCGTAAAAGTATAGTTAATATGCCGACTCAAATTCTCTGAGAAAACGGATATCGTTTTCAGAGAAAAGGCGGAGGTCATTTACGCGATATTTCAGGTTGGTAATGCGTTCTACGCCCATGCCAAAGGCATAACCGGTGTAAACATCTGGGTCAATGCCACAGGCTTCGAGGTCGTGTGGATCGACCATTCCGCATCCGAGAATCTCCACCCAGCCCGTATGTTTGCAAAAACCACAGCCTTCGCCACCACAGATATTGCAGGAAATGTCCATCTCGGCACTGGGTTCGGTGAACGGGAAGTAGCTTGGACGCAAGCGTATTTTCGTGTCAGGGCCAAACATTTCGCGTGCAAAAGTGAGAAGAACTTGTTTCAAATCGGTGAAGCTGACGTTCTTGTCGATATACAAGCCTTCTACCTGATGGAAGAAACAGTGGGCTCGTGCGCTGATCGCTTCATTACGATAGACACGACCGGGGCACAGAATGCGGATTGGTGGCTCGTGTGTTTCCATGTAATGAGCCTCGTCTCCTGATGTATGACTGCGTAAAAGTACATTCTTCGTCACGTCATTGGGATCGCTGCGTTCGATGAAGAACGTGTCTTGCATGTCACGGGCAGGATGGTCGGTTGCGAAGTTGAGCATGGTAAAGACGTGTTTGTCGTCGTCAATCTCCGGACCATGATACAGCGTAAAGCCCATGCGAGAGAAGATATCTATGATTTCGTTGGTTACAATAGAAATAGGATGACGCGTGCCCAGTCCTATCGGATAAGCCGAACGGGTGAGATCAATGTCATTGCTGTGGCTTTCTGTATTCTCAGTATCTTCTTTCAACTGATTGATTTTGTCAATAGCGGTCTGCTTTAGTTCGTTGATTTTTATACCAACAATCTTTTTTTGGTCGGCGGCCACATTGCGAAAGTCGGCCATAAGGGCGTTTATCTCACCTTTCTTGCTAAGATACTTAAGGCGCAGTTGCTCGATTTCTTCGGCATTCTTGGCCGTAAGTTCACTGACTTCCTTAAGTAAGGATTCAATCTTTTTGAGTAACATATTAATGAAAAAGTGTTTAATTCTCAATTAATTAGGTGCAAAGATAAGTAAAAGAATTGAGATAGTAGAACGGAGAATTGAGATTTTTGGGCGGTTGGTCTTTTTTCCATACACTTTATTGTTGCAATAGAAATAAAGTTGTAATTTTGCGTTCAATTATCAGGTAGTGTTATGAGAAAGATTTTTATTCTGATATCCGCAATAGTGTTGCTTACTATTGCTTTTTCTACAATAGGATGTTCCAATAAAAAACCGGAGCCGATTGATACTGTGGCTGTAGCTCATGATAGCCTTATTGATACATCAGAAGTTGATACGCTGGAGAATATTATTGCCGAAACACCTATGCCCAAAGCCGCAGATGAACTCTTTGATGATTTTATCTTTAATTTTGCGGCAAACAGGAAATTACAGCGCCGTCGCATTCATTTTCCTTTGGGCGTATATAAGGATGGAAAAATTGATCGCCAGATTCAAAAGCATGAATGGAAAATGGAGCATTTCTTCATGCAGCAGGATTTTTATACTTTGATTTTTGATAATAAAAAGCAGATGAATCTTGTCAAGGATACGGCTGTAGGTCGTGTTGTGATTGAGAAGATTTTCTTTAATACGAAGATGGTTGAGCAATTCCGATTCAACAGAATTAATGGTCAATGGATGTTGACGAGTATTAATTACAAGCCCATGTATCAGAATAAAAATGCTTCTTTTCTTAAATTCTATCGTGAGTTTGTGACTGATTCTGCTTTCCAGTTGCGTAGTGTGCAAGATCCCTTGACCTTTAGCGGCCCAGATCCAGAAGATGATTTCAGTACAATGACAGGTACATTGGCTCCGGAACAATGGCCGATGTTCGCTCCGAAACTCCCTTATGATATGATATATAATATCATTTACGGACAAGAATATACGGAGAGTAATCAGAAAATCTTTGTAATCAGAGGTATTGCCAATGGTTTGGAAACGGAGTTGACCTTCAAGCGTCTTGATGGCATGTGGAAGTTGGTGAAGTTGTCAATGTAGTTGGGCATGATAGATAAAGAGAATTATAGTCTTAAAACACACAACACGTTTGGAATAGATGTTTTGTGCGCGCGTTTTATGGCATACGGTAACGTGGCAGAAGCTCAGCAAGTAGCAACGTGTATCCGTGAAGCAACTCATTTCTTGATTATCGGAAGTGGAAGTAATCTGTTGTTGACGGATGATTTTAAAGGTCTCGTCGTAACGCCGGAGTCGCGTTTTGAAGTTGATGTAATAGGGGAGGATCAATCTTCTGTTTTTCTTAAATGTTGGGCAGGGACTATCTTTGATGACGTCGTAGCCTATGCAGTTAATCACCAATTATATGGGGCCGAGAATCTATCGCTTATCCCCGGGGAAGTGGGCGCCAGTGCCGTTCAGAATATAGGAGCTTATGGTGCAGAGGTCAAAGATTTAATTTCTGAAATAGAAGCTGTTGAAATTGCAACAGGAAAAGTTGTTGTATTTCATAATGTAGACTGTGAATACAGCTATCGCCAAAGCAAGTTTAAACATAGTTGGAAAAATAAATATCTCATAACAAGTGTAGTTTATCGGTTTAGTAAGACCTATAATCCTAAGTTGGAATATGGGAATGTTGGTTCGGCATTGCAGGAGGCTGGTATTGAGAAGCCTACGCCGCAGCAATTGCGAGACACGATTATTCGAATCAGGCAGGCTAAACTGCCGGACCCGAAAGTGTTGGGGAACGCTGGTAGCTTCTTTATGAATCCGATAGTAGGAAGAGATAAGTATGAAAGCCTGTTGAATACTTATCTGCAAATGCCACATTATACGATTGACGCATTACATGAGAAGATTCCTGCGGGATGGCTGATTGAGCAATGCGGATGGAAGGGGAAGATTGTAGGATGTGTCGGTGTGTATGATAAACAAGCGTTGGTATTGGTTAACCACGGGCAGGCTACAGGCACGGAAGTGATGGCGTTGTGTAGAGAAATACAACAGGATGTTTTGAATAAGTTTGGTATTGAGATCGAACCAGAGGTAAACATCGTATGAAACTCACGTTGTTAGGCACGGGAACTTCGCAAGGCGTACCGCTGTTAGGTTGTGACTGCGAGGTTTGTAGGAGTTCTGATTCTAAAGATCGGCGTCTACGAACCGCAGCCTTGTTGGAAACTGAGTCTACGCGAATATTGATAGATTGTGGCCCGGATATTCGTATGCAGCTCATGGAGCAGCCGTTTAAGAAAATAGATGCGGTGTTATTAAGCCATATTCATTATGATCACGTGGCTGGTATCGATGATTTACGACCTTATTGTAAGTTTGGGGATATTCCTCTTTATGCGGAACAGAATGTCGCTGATGGATTGAAGCAAACTATGCCATATTGTTTTACGGAGCACTTGTATCCTGGAGTTCCGAAGCTAGATTTGCATGTAATACGCCCGCATCAGTATTTACAAATTGGGGATATCGACGTACTCCCCATTCGTGTGCTACATGGAAACTTACCCATTCTTGGCTATCGTTTTGGCAATTTGGTCTATATTACGGATATGAAGACAATATCTTTGTCGGAATATACTTGGCTTTATGGTGTAAAAGTGCTGGTCGTCAATGCTTTAAGATGGGAAAAACAACATCATAGCCACCAATTAGTAAATGAGGCATTAGCCTTATCGAACATAGTTAAGGCCGAGCAGACTTATCTTATACATGTTACTCATCAAATGGGATTACATAAAACGATTAACAAACGCCTGCCTTTGGGTGTGGAACTAGCCTATGATGGTCAGATAATAGAAGTTTAGTCATTGCAGCGAGAGGAGTGTTAAGTTATTAAACGGCATTTTTACAAAGAATATTTTCGAATCAAGCGGATATAAAAAAGGAGTACCGCCGTACTCCAATCTTGTTAACCTTAAATCTAATACTATGAAAAACACATTGCAAATGTAATCATTATTTTTAATAATGTATATTTGCATTGCGTAAAGTTGCTATTATATAGTAATTATTAACTAATACAAAGCGATATTAACTAAAAGGAAGGTTTGCTTCTATTGGGTATGCCTAACGTTTTCTTTTAAATTTATGATATAACTTCCATCCTAAAATGACACCATCAAGAATTCCTGTTCCTGTACTTATTAGTTGGGAAACACGTTTAGATGGAGTTGTTGCAGAAGCTAGAGACTGCTTACTATGAAAAAGCTCATTCCAAAGTGCTTTTATCTTGATATCGTCAGTCTGAATCTCTTTTTTCAGAATCTCTTTTTGGACTTGAATATCATGCAAGTTATTGTAAGGGATTTTCTCTTGGTATCTTGTCATACTACTTTTGCATTAGAATGCTTGCCAAAAGTTTTACTAAAGGCTTTTCAATCCATGTTTGACGGAAAATAATAAATAGCAGGAAGATGGCAAGATAACCGCCAGCTATAATAAGAAATGCGCACGAAATACCAATAATTGGTGACAACGCATGAGCAATAGCAAATGAAAGGAATATAAATACTGCAATAAGCAAAATACTTAATATTCCCATCATTAGGATAGCAGTAAGCAGTCGCACGATTTTCTCTACTACATCAAGCTTAAAATATTCACTTTGCAAGCCTAAATAGTGTCGAAAGACTTCGATTAATTGCCCAATTGTTTCTATATTCTGATCGTTTGAAAACAAAATATGAGTATCTTTAAAAGAAGAATATTATTCGTCGATATCTGTTGCGTCTTTGATGTCGTCTACCAAATCGTCTACATCTTTACGTGAAATCTTGAGGTCATGTTTCTTGCAAAAATCATCAACAGCCTCAGCTATTTTAGAGCGTGTATCCTCACCTTTAGCAGGAGCTAGGAGTAAACCAATAGCTGTTCCTGCAATGGCACCGCTTAAAAAAGCCCCAATGTAACCTAATGTTTTCATAAGCTTTATAATTAAATAAATTGTTTCACAAATGTAGGAAAAAGTTTTATTAGTTCAAATGTTTTTACCGCTATTTTTTGTTAAATGTGTTGATATTGATGGATTTAACAAACTTTATGCGACTCTTTTTTTACGTTTTATGAGATATTTTGTATCTTCGCGAAAACTAAAAAGTAATATAACCCTATAAAACATAAATTATGAAGAAATACATGTTGGCTTGCGCAGGCTTATGCTTGGCAATGACGTTTGTAAGTTGTCGTTCTACAGAAAGTGCATATAAAAAAGCTTATGATAAAGCTAAGGCTCAGGAAGCTCGAAACGTTGAGCCTCAGGCTGCTACACCTGTAGTAACTCCTTTGGAAACGCGTCCGGCAACTCAGTCTACGGTAGTTGATAATAGAGATAATGTCGTTGTTCGTTCTGAAAACTTTAGTGTAGTTAGCGGCCCAGCCTTGAAGGCTTTTGGTGTTGTTGTAGGCTCATTCTCTTTGAAAGCTAACGCTGAAGGTTTGCTGAATACGTTGCAGAATAGTGGTTATACTCCTTCTATTGTTTACAATGCAGAGAGAAATATGTATCGGGTAGTGGCAACTTCTTACGATAGCAAGAGCGATGCAGCCCGTAGCCGTGATCAGTTGCGTGGTACCTATCAAGGTGCTTGGCTGATCTTCAAGAAATAATGCGTATCCTTTCGATCGATTACGGCCGGAAACGGACCGGACTTGCTGTGACCGACCCGTTGCAGATTATTGCAAACGGGTTGGTCACAGTATCTACTGCTACCTTATTAGACTTCCTTGAAACTTATATTACAACGGAGTCTGTAGAGCGTATTGTGATAGGGAAACCGATGCAAATGAATGGTTTGCCAAGTGAGAATCTCAAACGTGTACAGGCTTTTGTTAACAGATGGAAGAAGCATCATCCTGAAATTCCTATTGAATATTATGATGAGCGTTTCACATCGGCATTGGCTCATCAAGTTATTATAGATGGAGGAGTCAAGAAAAAAACACGGAGGGAGAATAAAGGTTTAGTAGATGAAATCTCAGCGACTATTATATTACAGGATTGGATGTCGTCGAGGAAAAAGTTTTAAAGTAATAATAAAATAATGATATTACCTATTTATGTTTATGGTCAACCTGTTTTGAGAAAGGTTGCTCAAGATATTCCGGCTGACTATCCTAATCTTCAAGAGTTGATAAGCGATATGTTTGAAACGCTTACGGCTAGTGAAGGTGTGGGACTTGCCGCCCCACAAATTGGTAAAGCTATTCGGGTGGTAGTCATAGACTTGGATGTGTTGGGTGAAGACTTCCCTGAATACAAAGGCTTCCGTAAAGCTTTCATCAACGCGCATATTGTCGAAGTAGATGAAAACTCAAAGAAGGAGCCCATGGAAGAGGGGTGCCTCTCCATACCGGGAATTCATGAGGTAGTTAATCGTCCGAGCCGTATACACGTTATTTACCGCGATGCGGACTTCCAAGAGCACGATGAGTGGGTAGAAGGATATTTAGCTCGTGTTATGCAGCATGAATTCGATCATCTGGAAGGAAATATGTTTGTAGACAGATTGTCTCCGCTACGCAAGCAGCTCATTAAAAGTAAGCTGAAATCAATTTTACAGGGTAGGTATCGTTGTAGCTACCGAACGAAATTTGTTAGAAAGTAATAGGGATACAGATTTTGAATCTTAGAACTTATTTGTTAAGCTTTTTGCTTGTTATTGTGTCTGGAATACGAGCGCAATACAATATTGACCGTTTGTTGACAAGCGGTCAAATTGCTTTAAGTTATGACGATTACGTTCTGTCGATACAATATTTTAATCGTATTATAGAACTGAAGCCCTATATTTATCAACCATGGCAATATCGGGCTGCGGCCAAGTTCTACTTGGATGATTTCTCTGGTGCAGAGAGTGATGCTACAGAAGCTATTCGGCTTAATCCTTTTGTAGACAATATTTATGACTTGCGCGCCATTTCAAGGATTAAGCAACAAAAATATGATTTGGCAATAGATGATTATTCGAATGCCATCAGACTCAATCCCACTAATCAGAATTTTTGGTTCAATAGGGCTATTTGCCGGTTGAATACGAAAGATTATACCCAATTGCATTTGGATGTAGACACCATTGTCCGCAAGTGGGGGAAGATGTCGCAGGCCTATATCTTAAATTCCGAAGCGTATTTGCAA
>CAUURC010000024.1:0-35240 GCA_963547405.1 uncultured Prevotella sp. | reverse complement strand
CCTTCTTTTATTTAGAGAGCCTTGGTTACAGAAGTAACGGAGGCTCTCTTTTTTTTGTGTTCTGTTTGTTTTAGTTTTTAATTTAGGAGATTAGAGTGTTAGCTTGTACGAAAAGGTCGACGATTATATATGGTATGAATATCGTGGATATGGAAAGAGATATTACGTAAAATGGGGGAATTTAATTATAAAAGGATCGGAGGTTCTACATGATTTGAGTAAAAACAACCAAGTATTAATGTAGAACCTCCGAAAACGTTGTAGTATGGATTCTTTAATTTTCTATCTCATAAGTGGTGCGGACGGTTATGCTGGCCACTTTTTCTTTGCTTGATGTATTGAAAGTGCCGCCCCAGCTATACTCTTCTTCGCTGTTTAACCCTACAATCTGGAATACTCCCATGGCTGAAGAGAGCATGGCTCCGATGGCAGAATTACTACCTTTAGCGATGGTTTGAGCACGTTCATAGGCATTTTCACTGGCCTTATTGAGCATTTCCATCTTCAGGTCATTGAGCTTTGTGTAGTAATATAAGGGTGCGTTTGAACTGAAATCGATGCCTTCGTTGTATAGTTCAGAGATGTTTTGGTAAACTCGTTCTACGAGTGATACATCGTGAGAGCGCACGGTAAATGTTTGTGTCACTGAGAATCCGTCGTTATACGTGTCATACTGCCGGCTGTCGGGATTATAAATTTGTCGTGTTTCTTGGTTGATATCGACACTACTTGTTGATATGACAGAATCCATGATGCCATGTTCCTTTAGATATTTGCGCATGGTTGCTGCCACCCGTTTATACTGGCTATAAGCACTTGCACGGTTGTCTTCTTTCGCTTTTAACATAATGTTCCACACGATGAGATCACTTGTGATTTGCTTTTCTGCCATTCCCGTTACGTTGAGTTTCGGACTCTCTTTGCGGAAATTAGTCACTCCTTGGGCCAGTAGCCAAGCACTGATGATGATAACAATGCCTGCGAATGCTGCCAATAATACTTTTGTTTTGTTCATAATAGTCTGTTGGTATTAATATGAAACATAAATGAATTAAATCAAATTATAGTATTGGCAAAAATGCGATTATTTTTTTGTACACGCAAGTTTGTCTTCTTAATTTTTCTTTATGCCTGATGTTCCTTCTGTGGTAAGTGTTTGATATACAATGGTTTATCTTTCTTTTTCTAAAAAGGCCGTAATCACTTTGCAAAAGCATAGCTTTTAGGCTGTAAAAGCTATGCTTTTAGCGTGTCAAAGGGCTGCTTTTACAGCCTAAAAGCTATGCTTTTGCAAAAGGGTTGTATACGTAACTCTTGATGCTTGATTTGTGATGGTTCTTTTGCTTCCATATTCTGAAAGTTTTTGGGTTCACCTTGCGTTTGAAAAAAATACATTTTCTTTTGTTGAATAGCCTTCTTTTTTATCCTTCGGATACGGCAACATGCTGATTATAAGCAGAAAAAGTGGTATCTTTGTGCGATGTTTTTACGAATTAGAATGTTTCTTGTCTGGCTTCGTCGCATTGACAAGTGCCAGGGATTTGGCGTGCAGTCGCCTTCGGCCTACCGTTTTATTCGGCAGGTAGTTAATTGTCATACGCTTTATCCGGCCTATTCCGTGTTGGAAGAAGCTCAGAAACTGAACCGCGTAGAGCGAAAACTCGGGCGCCTGCTTTACCGTCTTTCCTGCGAAGTGGGGCAGGCCGCGTGGTATATGCTCCCACAGACGTCATGCCTTCCATATTATATAAGGTGTGTAGAGCAGGCAAATCATCTTTCTGATGTGGGAGGAGCACGCGAGTTGCAGGCAGAAGGTCGGCGTGTGTTGCTTGTTGATGGCGGAACGGCGCAGGCTGCCGCAGTGGATGCTTTCATGGCCGATGCCCGCGAAGGCGATTTGCTGGTCATGCTGGATATCCGTGCCCATCGTTCCAATCACAGCGAATGGCTCAGAAGAGCTGCCGACCGGCGCTGCAGTGTCGGTTTTGACCTCTATTATTGTGGCATTTTGTTTTTCGATAAGCGTTTTAAACAGACTTATGTTGTAAACTTTTGACGATAAGTGATTGATTTTTATGATTTTACTTAATTTGCGTTGACACAATGGAAAAATAGCAGATGAATTATTTGCGATTATAATTTATTTTGCTATTTTTGCACGCAAATTGTAACAAATAAATTTATTAAACTATGTATTGGACACTTGAACTTGCATCGAAACTGGAAGATGCCCCCTGGCCTGCTACAAAAGAAGAGTTGATAGATTATGCCATCCGCTCTGGTGCACCACTTGAGGTTCTTGAAAACCTGCAGGAGATAGAGGATGAGGGTGATGTATATGAAAGTATCGAAGATATATGGCCTGACTATCCCTCGAAAGACGATTTTCTTTGGAATGATGACGAATATTGATTTCGGCCGAATCAGCCAATAAAATACCTAAGACCGTTGCCGCAAGACAACGGTCTTTTGGGTTGTGTCATATAATATTTTTAATCCTTTGACGTTATCTATTCGTGAATAACGTAAAATATTTCCTGACGATGATGGTAGGCTTGTGCTTTTGTTTGCAAGCCTCGGCGCAGTATGACGTGTCGTTCAGCCATTATTTTGATATGGAAATGTCGTTTAATCCCGCTGCGGCAGGCAAGCAAGATCAGGTTAATTTCACGGCTGCCTTTGCCATGGACATGGCTGGTTTCAAGCATAATCCGCAAACGGTATATGCCTCGGTCGATATGCCGTTCTATTTCCTGCAACGTTATCATGGCGGTGGCGTTCAGCTCATGAATGACAAAATAGGACTTTTCACGCATCAGCGCATAGAGGCCCAATATGCTTTTAGGCAAAAAATGTTGGGAGGCGTCTTGGCCGTAGGTGTGCAAGCTGGTATGCTCAGCGAAAAGTTTGACGGCTCGAAATTGGATGTAGAAGAAGCCAACGACCCGGCTTTACCCACGTCGGAGGTCAATGGCACCGGCTTTGATCTTAGTGTCGGTCTGCGCTATGCGGCCCGTAACTGGTATGTGGGCGCATCTGTGCTTCATCTCAATGCCCCCGTTGTAGAGTTAGGAACGGCCAACGAACTTTCTATTGATCCCACTTATTATTTTACGGCAGGATGCAATATAAAGCTAAGAAATCCGTTTTTAACAATAAAGCCTTCTGCGTTGTTTCGCATGGATGGCGTAGCCTATCGGGCAGATGTAACCGGTCGGCTGGTATACACGCATGACGACAAGATGATGTATGGCGGATTGGGTTATAGCCCTACCAATTCGTTCACCATCTTATTAGGAGGCAAGGTTCATGGTGTAGTTTTGGGATATAGCTACGAGGTCTATACCTCAGCCATTAATCCCGGAAATGGCAGCCATGAGATATTTGTTGGCTACCAGTTTGACATCAATTTGGCGAAGAAAGGGCGCAACAAGCACAAGAGTGTCCGCTTATTATAGCGGTATCTTTCTGGAATGATAATAAAAAGAACGAACGATAATATGAGAAAATCAATGATACAACTTTGCGCCTTGATGATCCTGGCTCTGCTTTCAGGTTGTCTGGGCAGTAAGAGTCTGTCACTGTCGGGACGTGGCGGCGAAGTTGTGGGCGTAGGTGGAAGTCGTAGTTTTACGGAACCAACACCTTATGGCATGGTCATGGTAAATCGCGGCTATCTGCACATGGGTATAGATAGCATCGACTCGCTTTGGGGACGACAGGCCGTTGCGAAGGATATATCCGTCGATGGTTTCTGGATGGATGAAACCGAAGTGACCAATTCCAAGTACAAACAGTTTGTTATGTGGGTGCGCGACAGTATTCTGCGCACACGTTTGGCCGACCCCGCTTATGCCGGTGATGAGAGTTATCTTATCACGGAAGATAAAAACGGCGAAGCCATTACGCCTCGTGTCAACTGGAAGAAACCTTTGCCACGCAAACCGAATGAGGATGAGCAGCGAGCTATCGAGAGTTTATACGTCACCAATCCCGTGACGGGCGAGAAGTTGCTTGATTGGCGCCAGATGAATTATAAGTATGAAATCTACGATTATACGGCTGCCGCCCTTCGTCGCAATCGTCTGAACCCTGAGGAACGTCAGCTCAACACCGATGTTACCGTAGATCCCAATGAGGTTGTGATGATTTCTAAAGATACGGCTTATATTAACGACGAGGGCAAGATTGTGTCGGAGACGATTGATCGACAGCTCACCGGCCCGTGGGATTTCCTTAATACTTACATCGTTAATATCTATCCCGACACGACATGTTGGGTCAACGACTTTACCAATTCGGATAATGAGATGTATCTGCGCAACTATTTCTGCAACGATGCTTATAATGATTATCCCGTTGTCGGTGTTACGTGGGAGCAGGCCAACGCTTTTTGTGCTTGGCGCACCAATTATTTGTTGGCCGGTTTGGGGCCTGAAGCTCGCTTCGTACAGCGCTATCGTCTGCCCACCGAAGCCGAGTGGGAGTATGCGGCTCGTGGTAAAGAAGGTACCGAGTTCCCATGGGACAATAAGGATATGAAGAATGGTAAAGGTTGTTTCTATGCCAACTTCAAACCCGATCGTGGTAATTATACGGAAGATGGTAATCTGATTACAAGCAAAGTGGGAACTTATGGTGCCAATAGTAACGGCCTTTTCGACATGGCGGGCAATGTAGCAGAGTGGACAAGTACCATTTTCACCGAGTCAGGATTACAAGCCATGAACGACCTTAACCCAACATTGCAGTACAATGCCGCCAAGGAAGATCCTTATCGGTTGAAGAAAAAGAGCGTAAGAGGTGGTTCGTGGAAAGATCCCGAAAGCTATATCCGCAGCGCCTGGCGCACGTGGGAGTATCAGAATCAGCCCCGTTCCTTTGTAGGTTTCCGCTGTGTGCGCAGCATGGCAAGCTCAATGACCGGTAAACAACCCAAAAGCAAAAAATAAACGATATGACAAGATATAGTAAATTCAATATAGTCTATCATTTACAGAAATGGATGGACAGCGTGCCCGGTCAGACTTTTCTCAACTATGCTTACAGTTGGGGTGCGGCCATCGTTATTTTTGGTACGCTTTGTAAGCTGACTCACATTCCCGGAGCTAACTTCTGGCTCTTTCTGGGTATGGGCACTGAGGTGGTTGTTTTCTTCCTTTCGGCATTCGATCGGCCATTTGATAAGACAGCCGAGGGGCGCGAACTGCCCATGCATCTTGGTGTTGCGGAAGGAGAAAGCGAGGATATGGTTGCCTCGCAATCAGCTATTGTTCGACCTGTAACCAAGCAGGCTGCGGACTATTCGGCAGTCATTCTGTCGCAACAGTCTTCCGCTGAAGCTCAGGTAGCGGCGGTTCAGTCCGCTGTTGCGCCGTCTATGGCTGCGCCTTCTTCAAATTCGGAGATGGCAGAGGCCCAGAAGAATTATGTAGAAGAGTTGCAGAAGCTTACGGTTGTATTGAGTAAGGTGGGTGAACAGAGCAGCCGATTGACTCGTGATAGCGAAGAGATGGAAAATCTGAATCGTACGCTGACCGGCATTTGCAAAGTTTATGAGATGCAACTCAAGAGCGCCAGCCAGCAGATTGGTACCATCGACCAGATCAATGAGCAAAGCAGGATGATGGCACAGCATATCGAGCAGTTGAATAAGATTTACACCCGTATGATTGAGGCTATGACGATTAATATGCGATCGGCGGCACCCGGTATGACCGGCACGGGACAGCAAAATGGTTTCTGAGGCGTTGTGCAATGCTGATTGACGCGCCTGCAATTTTATTTTAAGATGAAACACAATGGCTATTAAAAAACGCCCGATATCTCCTCGCCAAAAGATGATCAACCTGATGTACGTTGTCTTGATGGCTATGTTGGCACTTAACGTGTCGACAGAAGTGCTTGACGGCTTTTCGCTCGTAGAAGACAGCATCAATCGTACGACGGGTAACTCTTCAACAGAGAATTCCGCTATCTACCAGAACTTTGCTTTGCAGATGAAAAGCAATCCGCAGAAAGTGAAGGAGTGGTTCGATAAGGCTACGACCGTGAAGCGGATGAGCGACTCGCTCTATCTGTTTGCACAGCAACTGAAGGAGGAAATCGTGAAAGAAGCTGACGGACCGGATGGCGATGTGCATAATATTCGGCATAAAGACGACTTGGAAGCAGCCAGTCAGGTGATGCTTTCTCCCCTCACCGGACAGGGAGGGAAACTCTATCGGGCCATCAACGCTTATCGTGAGCGTATTCTTTCGATGGTCACTAATCCAATGCAGCGCAGAATTATTGCCAGTAACCTCTCGACAAAACTGCCCCGTCAGCGTCGCACCGTGGGTCGCAACTGGCAGCAGTATATGTTTGAAGACATGCCAGTAGCCGCTGCGGTTACGCTACTTTCAAAACTTCAGAGCGACGTGCGCTACGCTGAAGGCGAAGTACTCCATACGCTTGTGGCCAATATTGACGTGAAAGATATCCGTGTCAACAAGCTTAACGCATTTGTAATTCCTGAAAAGACGACGCTCTATCCGGGCGAAACGTTTTCGGCCAGCATTGTGATGGCGGCTGTCGACACGACGTTGCAGCCACAGATTTTTATCAATGGCAGCCGTGTTAATATCCGTGGCAGCAAGTATAGCTTCTCGGCAGGCGGCGTAGGACAACACTCTTTCGGTGGTTATATCTTGATGCAAAACGGCGCCGGTGAAGTATTGCGTCGCAATTTTACGCAGAAATATGAAGTAATCCCTCAACCCAGTGGCGCCACCGTGGCAGCCGATATGATGAATGTGTTGTATGCCGGCTATCAGAATCCTGTTAGTATTAGTGTGCCGGGCGTACCGCAGAATGCCATTCACGTATCGATGACCGGTGGAAGTTTGACGGCGAAAGGCAACGGACGCTTTACGGCGGTACCGGCGGCTGTCGGCAAGGAAGTTACTTTTCATGTTTCGGCCACCGATAAAGGGCGGACGCGCCAGATAGGAAGCTACGCCTTCAAGGTGCGAAAGCTGCCCGATCCGACTCCTTATCTGGCTTTGGGTGGCGATCGGTTTAAAGGCGGCCCGCTGGCTAAAGGCTCGTTGCTGTCGCTTCACCACGTGAATGCGGCCATTGATGACGGATTGCTCGATATAGAATTTCGTGTTTTGAATTTTGAAACGGTGTTTTATGACAATATGGGCAACGCTGTTCCGATGGTAAGTAATGGCGCCAGTTTCTCCGAACGGCAGATAGAGGCTTTTCGTAAGTTGTCACGCAATCGTCGATTTTATATAAAAGTAACGGCGCAAGGGCCTGATGGCATTGTCCGAAAGTTGCCCGGAGCCATGGAAGTGATAGTAAGATAAATCAATTGATATGAGACAAATATTCTTGATGATATGTGTGTGCTGTCTTGTACAGACTGCTGCCGCACAATCCCCCAAGCGACGGGCGGAGCAAGCTGCCAAGTCGCGTAACGTCGTGAACGGAAAGGTGACTGTCCGCTCACAAATCGCGTTCCCCGTACAGCCTAAGATGGAGGAGGATGTTGTGTGGCGGCGCGACATCTATCGTGAAATCAAACTTACCGATGACGCCAATGGCGGTCTTTATTTTCCTGTCGAACCACAAAATGGTAAAGTCAATCTCTTTACTTATATCTTCAAACTGATGCTGCGACGTGCCATTACCGTCTACAATTACAATATGGACGGCAATGAGGATTTCTCCGACTCGTCGGCTGTCAAGCCTTTGCATCTCCTCGACAATTATCAGATTCTTTATAAGCGCACAGATCGCGGCATCCGTATTGACGACAGTGATATTCCTTCGCGCGAAGTGAAAGCGTATTATATCAAGGAAACCTCTTACTACGACCAGCGTTCAGCCACGTTCCATACAAAAGTGCTGGCACTTTGCCCCGTGATGGAGCGCGAAGATGACTTTGGCGACGGCGTTCAGAAGTATCCCTTGTTTTGGGTGAAGTATGATGATTTGGCTCCCTATCTGGCTCGTCAGACCGTGATGGGTAGTAGCTTGAACAATGCTTCTGAAATGAGCGCCGACGATTATTTCGCCATGCGTCTTTATAAAGGTTCTATTTATAAAACCAATAATATGCTGGGCAAAACGCTGGCTCAGTATTGTGCTAATGACACCGCCATGGCACAGGAGCAGAAACGTATTGAGGCCGAGTTGGCCGCGTTTGAAAACCGTCTTTGGGGAGACCATTCTGCCAAGGATTCTCTTGTCGTTGCCAATACCGAAAAGGCACCTAAGAAACAGAAAACATTAGCCCGCAACCGCCGTGCGGTTCGCCCGAGCAGTCTTGGAAAGGCTTCCAAGAGTGGGGCTGCCTCAAAGCCGGCCGCAACCGAACGGAGTTCCTCTGCCCGTGTCACAGTGCGTCGTCAGCGTCATTGATTATTTTATTTTCATTTAAATAATAGAGAGTATGAAAAAATCCTTTTTCTTATTGATGACAGCCATGTTGCTGTTGTGTTCTGCCGGTGCGCAGGCACAGATTAAGTTGGGTGTTCAAGGTGGTGTGGATTTGACTAAGCTGACGCTTAAGCCGAAGAGTTTTGACGCGTCCGACCATCTGGGATTCTACATTGGCCCTACGGTAAAGTTCGCTATTCCTGTCAGTGGACTGGCTGCAGATATATCAGCACTCTATGATGTACAGTCTTCCAAGATTGATGGCGTGAAAATCGAGCGGAAGTATGTGAATGTTCCTTTGAACCTGCGTGCGGGATTGGACGTGGGCGACTCGTTCAGTCTGTTTGGCTTTGTCGGTCCGCAGTTTAGCTTCAATGTAGGTGACGACTCCTTTTCATGGGGCAGTGCCGAAAGCTATAAGAGTACTTTCCAGTTGAAGAAGTCACTCTTTAGCACGAATTTGGGAGGAGGTATTCTGGTAAAGCATATTCAGATAACGGTCAAGTATAACATACCCGTTGGGCGTACAGGTGATCTCACCATCTCAGATGTTGTCGATACGGCCCGTAAAAACTTGAAGGCAGGGTCTGTTAAAGTGGAATCAGATAACACCTGGCAGCTGGGAGTCACTTACTTCTTTTAGTAAGAAGTTCTTATGAGTTTTGTTGATGTCATTCTGCCGTTGCCCCTCGACGGCTTATTTACCTATGCCATACCCGGTTTGATGCGTGATCGCGTCAAGCCGGGTATGCGCTTACTCGTTCCACTTGGCAAGAGTAAGACCTACACAGGCATAGCGATGCGGTTGCATGACACCAAACCCGACTTCGAGGTCAGAGAAGTGATGGAGGTGCTCGATAGCACTTCTGTGCTTCTGCCGCAGCAATTGAAGCTGTGGCAATGGATTTCTGATTATTATCTTTCGCCGATCGGCGACGTTTACAAGGCGGCTTTGCCGTCCGGATTGAAGGCCGAAGAAGGCTTTCGGCCCAAGACAGAGAGCTATGTCGCGTTGTCTGAACCTTGCCGAAACGAACAAACACTCCATGCCTGTCTCAACATGCTGGCACGGGCAACCAAGCAACTCCAGACGTTTACCACCTTTTTATCGCTCTCGCATTGGGACTCTCTCTCTGGAACAGTACCCGATAGGCCCATTATAGAGGTCACCCGTGAGGAACTGATGAACGCGAGTCATTGCACGGCAGCCGTTATGAAGGCACTCATTGACAGACGTTTTCTCTTTACTTACGAAAAGACCGTGGGCCGACTCAACGTGGGGGGCGAGCCGCAACTCGAATCTATCCAACCGCTCAGCCAACCGCAGCAGGACGCTTATAATCAGATTGTCTTTCAGTTTCTCAAGAAACCGGTCGTATTGTTCCACGGCGTTACGTCGAGTGGTAAGACCGAGGTGTATATTCATTTGATCAAGAAAGCGCTGGATGAGCATCAGCAGGTGCTCTATCTGCTACCCGAGATTGCGCTGACCATACAGATAACGACCCGATTACAACGTATTTTTGGCAATCGGATGGCTGTTTATCACAGTAAGTACAGCGATGCCGAGCGGGTGGAGATATGGAACAAGCAGCTGTCGGACACTCCCTACGACATCATTCTGGGCGCACGCAGTGCCGTGTTTCTGCCTTTCCGCAATTTGGGACTCGTGCTTGTCGACGAAGAACACGAAACATCTTTCAAACAACAAGACCCCGCGCCCCGCTACCATGCCCGAAGCGCGGCCATTATGTTGGCCCAAATGTATGGCGCCAAGACGCTGTTGGGCACCGCCACGCCGTCGATGGAAAGCTATTACAACGCTCGGCAGGGCAAGTACGGCCTTGTCAGGCTCATGACGCGCTATCGCGACATTCAGTTGCCCGAGATACGCGTGGTGGATATCAAGGACTTGCAGCGACGGAAGATGATGAACGGCCCGTTCTCGCCCGACTTGTTACAGGCTGTTCGACACGCTTTGCACGACGGCAAGCAGGTGATTCTGTTCCAAAATCGTCGTGGCTTCGCGCCGATGATTGAGTGTCGGACGTGCGGCTGGGTGCCCAAGTGCGGCAACTGCGACGTTTCGCTCACGCTGCACAAGCGATTGAACCAGCTCACCTGCCACTATTGCGGGTTTACTTATCCCGTGCCGGCCGTGTGTCCTAACTGCGGTGGCAGCGAATTGCAGGGCCGTGGTTATGGCACAGAGAAGATAGAAGACTATATTCGTGAACTTTTCCCCGAGGCGCGTGTGGCCCGCATGGATCTTGATACCACCCGTACCCGCAATGCTTACGAACGGCTTATCGGCGATTTCTCGCACGGCAAGACCAATCTGCTCATCGGGACGCAGATGATTAGCAAGGGGCTTGACTTCGACAAGGTAAGCGTCGTGGGCATTTTGAATGCCGATTCCATGCTCAACTATCCCGATTTCCGGGCCTACGAACACGCTTTCATGATGATGAGTCAGGTGAGCGGACGGGCAGGGCGCAAGGGCGACCGTGGTCTGGTGATTCTTCAGACCAAGAGTGCCGACCTTCCTGTCATTGGTCAGGTGGTGACGAATGATTACGAGGGCTTCTATGGCGACCTGTTAGAGGAGCGACAGCTTTTCCATTACCCACCGTTCCATCATCTGGTTTATGTTTTTCTGAAGCATAAATACGAAAATGTGGTCGAAACGGCGGGTCTGGAGTTAGGCGGAAGGCTGCGACAGTATTTTGGCGGACGCGTACTGGGTCCCGACAAGCCTGCCATTGCGCGCGTGAAGACCCTGCATATTCGCAAACTCGTGCTGAAGTTGGAGAATGGTATCAATCTCAGTCAGGCACGTGAAGCCCTTCGCTACGTGCAGAAACAGATGATGCTGGATAAGCGTTATGCCACCTTGCAGATTTATTATGACGTAGATCCGCTCTGAGTTGGTCTTCCGTCAGACGCAGAAAGGGAAAGTCTCCCGTATCCGTGAACCGCGCCCCAAAGGTTAGACACAAAACTTTTGGGGTGCGGTTTGTCTATAAAGGCTTCTTTTTATTTTGGAAATAACGCGTCATTCGATAAAATGTGGAGTGCCGTTTCTTTGGCTTTTTGTAAAGAAAGTGGTAAGAAAAACGGCTTCAAAAAATGGTTCAATTAGATGAAAAAATAGGGGTGAAAGGGTGTTTGTTGCCCTTATGCGATGTCGTTTTTCGCTCTTTGCAAGATAAAAGCATAGCTTTTACCTTGCCAAAGCATAGCTTTTAGCATGTCAAAGCTATGCTTTTACACGGTCATAGTTATGCTTTTAGCGGCTCAAAGGGCTGCTTTTAGGCGGTTATTTTCGATGTTGCGGGCTGTTTTTGACAAGCATGAACCTTATAAAAACGAATAAACCGCTGATTATCAGCGGTTTATTCGTTTTGTGGAAACTATCAAAATTTTGAGCTTTTAGTCACCAACTTCTTGCTCGAAGCAAATTTTGATAGTGATTTGTATATATTTTTTACGGAGAATTTCAGAAGAAAAAAGGCTGTGCCTATGGCTTTCTCGTGGGCCGTAATGCTTGCTTTTTTCTTCAGAAAAACGGAGGCTGGTCTGTTAGAAGTCGATGTCCAAACCGGCACCGAACACGTTGTTGTTGCGGGTGAAGTCGGCTTTGTAGTTCACGGTTGTGGGTCCGAGCTGTGCAGGCGTTTCGGTCTTGTAGTGCTTGTAGAACGTGTGGAAGTAGGCCAGATTGAGTTTTACCTTCTTACTGATGTTTACCTTCACGCCACAACCTACTGAATTAGAACTGGTTACGAACGACTTGTCGTCCATAAACTTGTCGGTGAGTCCGTAGCTGGTGTTCTGCCATCCGGCACTGATGGTCAGTCGTTGGCTGGCGTCGTACTCTACGCCCGCGTTATATTCAATCGTGCCACGCTTTAGCAGGTCTTCGCGGTGATTATGAGTCGTTGCCTGCTTGTCGAAAAAGTAGTGGAAGCCGACGTTGACACGCAGTGGGTCGATGGGATTGTAGCCTACGCCCACAGCGAGATAGGCAGGAATGTCGGCCGCAACTTTCTTGCCGTCTTCATACTCGCCGATGGCTTCGCCGAGTTTGCTGTCAAACTGGTCCTTGATAGCTTTCATGCTGCCAGCTACGGCTGGTGCTGTCAGCACGGATCGTGCCTGTTCCACAGTCATTCCGGCCTGTATCATCTGCTTGGCAAGGTTGCTGGGCAGATTGCCGATACTGGGAATGGAGTTCACGCTCTCGTTCTTCAGGCGCATGCGAGTTTTGAACTCATACTTGGCAGCGAAGTTCCAGCGGCCCACTTTGTAGTCGATACCGAGGATGGGAGTGAAGCCTACGCCGGTTTGGTCGCAGTTCAGTTCGATGTCGGACGAGTTGGTACGCGATGGGTCGAGCACGGTGTAGAGAGGAATACGGCCCACCTTGATGTCGCGCACGTAACCGTAGTAGTTGCTCATGGCGTAAACGCCGCGCACTCCGGCATACCCACTCAGATTGTCGTTGAACTTATAGGCTGCGCCCAGCGAAAGACTGTAATAGTACTGACGGCCGCGCATGAAGCTGTTGTAGCTGTAGCTGCCGGTTTTGCCAAACATTTTGTCGCTCGTAAAGGTTTCCCGACCCATGGTTTTGTCAATAGCGCCGGCCAGAGCGGTAGCTCCCATGGCTGTTTCGGCCACAATCTTCTCGAAAGAACCCAGTCCGTTGTCGAAGGTACACTTACCACCGCCACCTGTTATGCCGAACATCGCCTGGAAAGAGAAGCCTTTCCAGTTGTAAGCGGCCTGTATTGAAGGCAGTACCGGGGCAAAAGCAGTACCACGGAACGTGCGAGTAGTCGTATTGTTGTTCTGGTTACGAGCGAAGAGAGGGTATTCGTTCTGGATGATACGGCTCTGGAATACGAGCTGCCAGTTGAGTGATAGGTGGAAACCATCGTTGAGAAAAGCCACGCCGGCAGGGTTAGAATAAACGCCGTCTATGCCAATGGCTGCGTCACGGCTTAACATTCTATCGAAAGCAACATTTTGATTGGTGTTTGTCAGCAGTCCTCCTGCCCAAACGGATTGTGTCGCTGTCATTGCAAGTGCAATGATTGCGAATTTTACTTTATTCATCTTAATTACCTTAAAAAGTTTGGCTGCAAAGTTAGAATCATTGTTCTATATTTCGGAAAACAATGCCTTTTATTTAAAATCTGTTAACTATAAAAACGCGATTATTTGCACAAAAAAAAGCTTTTGTGCAGCTTTTTTGGCACAATAGGCTTCTTTTTGTGCATAAAATAAGGGCGGTTTAAACCGCCCTATAGTCTATTATGTCTAATAATTCCATTAAGCCCGTTATCCCTGATGGGTTCTATTAGGCTTGTTTTATTTCGCTTCGGCCGTCTTACCTGTGTTTTTCAATTCGGGATAAGATATGCGGGTATGGTAAATTGCTTTGAGGCGTTCGGTCAGAATCAGCTTGGCTTGGCTGATGTCACGGAAAGTAATGGGGCAATCCGTGAAGTAACCGTTGTTTACTTGGTCATCAATCAGTCGGTTGACGAGGCCGCTGATGCTCTCTTCCGTGTATTCGGGAAGTGAGCGCGAGGCTGCTTCGACCGTGTCGGCCATCATCAGTAGTGCCTGTTCACGGGTGAAAGGATTGGGTCCCGGATAGCTAAACAGCTTCTTGTCAACCTCCTCTTCCGGGTGCTCGTTCTGATATTTAATGTAGAAATACTTCGTAATCCCCAGACCATGGTGGGTCAGTATGAAGTCTTTGATAAAAGAAGGGAGATCGTATTTCTCAGCCATCTTGACACCTTCTGTGATGTGGCTGATGATGATACGGGCACTTTCAGTGTAGGGAAGGTCTTTATGCGGGTCGAAACCCACTTGGTTTTCGGTAAAGAAAACGGGGTTTTCCATCTTTCCTATGTCGTGATAGAGCGCGCCGGTACGCACCAAGAGGCTGTTGGCACCAATCCTGTTGGCGATTTCCGCAGCCAGATTTCCCACCGTAATGCTGTGCTGGAATGTGCCCGGAGCTATTTCGCTCAAGTCGCGCAATAGCCCTTTATTGGTATTGGAAAGTTCAAAAAGTGTCACGTTGGATATAAAACCGAATGTCCTTTCGATCAGATACATCAATGGATAGGCCAATAGTAGCAACACGCCATTGATTGCGAAATGAGAGTACATCGACTGATCCATCTTCATCAAGTCGTAGTTTTGCATCATCTGAAGGGAGAAGTAGACCAGGCAGGAGCTTACGGTCACGAAGAGAGCGGTCTTGAACAGCTGCGCCCGCTTCGACAATTCACGCAGCGAATAGATGGCCACCAGCCCGGCTACCAGTTGTATGATGATGAATTCGTATTGATATTTCACCGTTGCCGCGCAGATGAGAATCATCACCGCGTGGGCGATAAAAGCCGTTCGTGTATCCATGAACACACGAATGAATATGGGAACAATGGCGAAAGGTATGATGTAGATGCTGAAGAAATTGTGTTTCATCATCTCGGAAACGACAATTGGAAACAGCGTTATCATAGAATAAAGCATGAGAATGCTGCGTGAATTGTCGAAATAATCTTTGCGGAAGAGGGTCAGAAAGGCCGTAAAGAGTGATACAAGAATCGTAACGTAGAGCAGTTGGCCTATCACCGTGTTCGTGATAGTAGTCTTATTGGCGTCTCGACGTTGCAGTTCTCGGTCCAGAGAGTTTAGCACACGGTATGTATAATCATCGATAATTTCGCCCCGATCAATAATTTTCTGCCCGCTCATCACCATGCCGCTGGCGATGGGAATGCTGCTCATGAGGTCGTTTTGTTCGGTTTCCGACCGGCTTTTATCGTAGATGAGATTGGCCGTGATATAGTTTGTGAGGTTCATTCGCTGCAGCACATGCCGCTCCTTGCCCAGAATTTCATCGTTGAAAATCATTTCGTAGGCCGACATTGTAGAGTAAATGCAGTTGATTTGATGGCTCTCCGCTCGTTTACCGTTTACAACTCGCACCATGTTAGTTGAGTCTTTGGCGATGTTGTTGTATTCCGGTGTGTTGATGATTCCGGCCTGATAGAGCCTGTGTAAGCGGTCGATGATAATGCTCAAGTAACCTGCGGGCAGGTTATCGAAGCCATTTTTAAAGTCGTTTTTGAACTTGGCGATTTCCTGTGCTTCAATCTTTGCGTTATAATTATAATAAGGTTGAAACAGTTCCATCGCAGAGTCTTGCTCTGCTTTGATGGTTTCGTCGGTCTTATAGATGGGGAAATCGAATTTAGCGATGAAAGAACCATACATCCATGGCTTGCCTACGTCGTATCTAAACTGTTGCTTCTCGTTGCGTGGCATGAACCAAACGATTAATGCCACTGTAATAATAACGAAGGCGAGACGGGTTGCCAGGTTGCGCCAGTAGTGCTCTTCTTGTCTTATTCTCATAATGTTAATACGCTTCGAGTACTATATTATATATGCGAAATTACAAAAAATATATGCAATAGTCGAGAATTTGTATTAATTTTGCAAAAAATATATCTTACATTATCGTATTAGAATGGCAGAAAGAAAGGTAAGGGTGCGCTTTGCCCCCAGCCCAACGGGCGCGTTACATATTGGCGGTGTCCGCACGGCGTTGTATAACTATCTGTTTGCCCGCCAGCATGGAGGCGAGCTTATCTTTAGAATCGAAGACACGGACTCCAACCGTTTTGTCCCGGGAGCAGAAGAATATATCATAGAATCTTTCCGTTGGCTCGGCATTCAGTTTGATGAAGGCGTCAGTTATGGTGGCGATCACGGCCCATATAGGCAGAGTGAGCGCCGTGAAATCTACAAAAAGTATGTCGATCAGTTGCTCGATGAGGGCAAGGCATACATCGCTTTCGATACGCCTGAGGAGCTGGAAGCCAAGCGTAACGAAATTCAGAACTTCCAGTATGATGCCCGCACGCGCATAAAGATGCGCAATTCACTCACTCTTTCTAAGGAAGACGTTGATCGGCTCATTGCCGACGGCGTGCAATATACCGTCCGTTTTAAGATTGAACCGGACATGGATGTGCATGTCGACGACATGATTCGGGGTGATGTGGTTATCAAGAGCGACATCTTAGATGATAAAGTACTTTATAAGAGTGCCGACGAGCTGCCTACATATCACCTCGCCAACATTGTTGACGACCATCTGATGGAGATTACCCACGTCATTCGTGGCGAGGAATGGTTGCCCAGCGCACCGCTCCACGTGCTGCTTTATCAGGCTTTCGGTTGGACTGATACCATGCCGAAGTTCGCTCATTTGCCTTTGCTTTTGAAGCCCGAAGGCAAAGGAAAGCTCAGTAAGCGCGATGGAGACCGCCTCGGTTTCCCCGTATTCCCTTTGGAATGGCACGATCCTAAGACGGGAGAAGTGTCGTCAGGATACCGTGAAAGCGGTTATTTCCCTGAAGCAGTAGTCAACTTCTTGGCCCTTTTGGGATGGAATCCGGGCACCGAGCAGGAACTCTTTACGCTCGAACAGCTTGTCGAAGCCTTTGATATCACGAAATGTTCGCTCCATGGAGCCAAGTTCGATTATCAGAAAGGAATGTGGTTTAACCATGAATATATCCTGCGAAAGAGCGACGACGAGATTGCAAAACTCTTTGCGCCGATAGTTGCTAATAATGGTGTTGACGAGTCGTTGGAGCGTGTCACGCTCGTTGTTCACATGATGAAAGACCGCGTGAGCTTCGTTAAGGAGTTGTGGCCGCTGTGTTCTTTCTTCTTTGTCGCGCCTACCGAATACGACGAAAAGACGGTTAAGAAGCGCTGGAAGGAGTATTCTGCCCAACAGATGACCGAACTTTCAGAGGTTCTTGCGGGCATAGAAGACTTCTCGATTGAGGGCCAGGAGCCTGTTGTCATGAAGTGGGTGGAAGACAAAGGCTATAAGCTTGGCGATATCATGAACGCTTTCCGTCTGGCTTTGGTCGGTATTGGAAAAGGTCCCGGCATGTTCGACATCACGGCTTTCCTCGGTAAGGAGGAAACTTTGCGTCGTCTCCATGCCGCCATCGACATATTGAAATAAACTCATTATTCAGAAACTGCCTTTTGTTTGAGGCGGTTTCTGAATATTTTTATACAGCCAAAATCTCAAAGTGTGTATCACATCATCATTTATCTGTATCTGTTTGGCGTTGCTGTAGCGAGTCTTTTCAGCAAGAAAGTCAAGAAGATGTGGGCCGGTGAACGCCAAACCATCCGTTTGTTGAAGGCGAAAGTGGATCCGTCGGCACGGTACATCTGGTTTCATGCCGCTTCTTTGGGTGAGTTCGAACAAGGCCGTCCGCTCATCGAAAGTATTCGTTCGCGCTATCCCGAATACAAGATACTGCTCACTTTCTTCTCTCCTTCGGGCTATGAGGTAAGGAAAAACTACGAAGGAGCGGACATTATCTGTTATCTTCCTTTGGACACAGTGAGAAACGCACGCCGTTTCTTGCGTGCCGTAAGGCCCGAAATGGCTTTCTTTATCAAGTATGAGTTTTGGTATAACTATCTCCATATCCTCAAACATCGCAACATTCCCGCCTATAGTATCAGCAGTATCTTCCGTCCCGACCAGATTTTCTTCCGTTGGTACGGCGCGCAATACGCCCGGGTATTGAAATGTTTCACGCATTTCTTCGTGCAGAACGAGGAGAGCAAGGCGCTTTTGGCCAGTCTGGGAATTGCCGATGTAGATGTAGTAGGTGACACGCGCTTCGACCGTGTGCTGCAAATCAAAGATGCCAGCAAGCAGTTGCCGCTGGTAGAGCAGTTTGTCAAGGACGCGCCCAGGGTGTTTATAGCCGGTTCTTCATGGCCTCCCGACGAGGAAATCTTTATCAAATATTTTCAGCAACATCGTGATTGGAAGCTCATTGTAGCCCCGCATGTCATTGGCGAAAGCCATTTGGCCCAAATCCAAAGCTTTCTGAAGGGTCGAAAGGTCATACGCTACACGCAGGCAACTATGCAACAGGCTGCTGAAGCCGATGTATTGATTATTGATTGTTTTGGTTTGCTGTCGTCCATCTACCATTATGCTACCGTTTCGTATGTTGGCGGCGGCTTCGGTGTGGGCATCCACAATGTGTTGGAGGCAGCCGTGTGGAACATCCCCGTACTTTTCGGCCCCAACAACAAGCGTTTCCGAGAGGCTCAGGGGCTGCTTAGGGATGGTGGCGGTTTTGAAATCGGCGGCGATACTGATTTCGATAGCGTCATGAATCATTTCCTTTCTCATCCAGACTCTCTTACCAAGGCAGGTAACAAGGCCGGAACTTATGTCCAAAGCCTTGCCGGTGCAACCGGTAAGATTCTGTCAAGTATTCGATTGTAGAACGATTATCCCACCTTATTTTATAGAAAACTGACCTTACCATCCGTAAAAAGAATACGATGGTAAGGTCATCTCTTATTTGGCTTTGAACTCATTGGGCGTCATACCCGTGAAAGTCTTGAAAGTTCGGAAGAAAGAAGTCTCGTTGGCGAAGCCTGCTTCTGTCCAGACATGTAGCATTTTCTTCTCCGGACTCTTCCTGATGAGTTCCTTGGCATAGTTCACTCGATAGGCGGCCACGAACTGCGTGAACGAGCATTGGCACCGGGCGTTGATGCATTTGGACACCATGGCTCGGCTAACTTCCAGCATTCCGGCGATGTCCTGCAACTTCAAGTCGTTGCGCAAATAGGGCTTCTGTTGCTCCATCAGCGTGCAAATGCGTTCCATTAGTTCCGCATTTTCGTCATGGGTGACGCTGTTTCTGTCACCGGAAATGACCGCTGTGAGTATGAAAGTCTTATAAATGGAAGTCGCTTTTCTATTCCGTTTCAGCCATAGAAAGGCAATAGTCAGCACCAGTCCTGCCGCTATCCATCCCCACCAGCTCTGCCACGGCTTTATCCAGCCATTACCATTGCCACTGCCGTTTGCGACCCGAGTGCCCGTACGTATCAGGTAGACAGCCGCCGAGGGTTCAAAGTTGCTGCCCGTAGTTATACCTCAGGTAAGTATCAAGTCTCCCTCATCGGTGATGGTTGGCAGCCCGCAAGGTATTTCCTTCATTGGTTTGGAATAATAGAGATGGATAGGTGCCTTGCCTTTATTCCTACGTGCGTAATCAACGCGCAGCACGTAGAGACGATAACCCTTTTGTTGTCCTTTCTCGATATTTTCTCCCCAGCCGGTGACATAAGCACATTTTGCTTTTCGGTCAACCAGCAGATGAGACGTATATTGGATGTGTCCCCACTGGTATTTTATCGGTATGGGACACGTTGTGGGGAGCAATGAGAAGTCGGTGCCTTCCACCTTGATGATTCCCAATTGCGAACTGTCATTCCGTACGGGCAGCAGATAAGCATAGAGATTTTGCCGCTCATCGCCGATAAAAGCGTTGGCCATGCGATACGGCGTGTCGCGGGGAATGGGTTTCCAATGCTTCAGAATAGGGATAGGGAGTGGATTACCCCGCAGTCGATCAGCCACAATGCTGTCAATGGGTTTTCCATGGGTATCCTGTCCGCTGAAAATAAGTACGTCATTGGGCGATGACCGCAGGATGTAAGGACACGATCTTTTCTGTGTGACGGATTTGATATGCTTGAATTTCGTAGTTCCGTCAAACTCCTCGATACCATCTTCGGCATACCAGTTGCCGCTAATGACCACCGTGCCGTCAGCCATTTCCACGGCCGTGCCCAGACATCGCTTCCTGTCCAGACATCCGAAGCCCTTGAATGTATGGTCGGCAGGATTATACATTTCTACCTCGAAGCTCTGCCCAATGCCCAGATTACGCTCGTGACCGCCCAAGAGGAGCACCTGACCTGACTTCAGTATTTCAAAAAGACCACTGTCATGCGTATAGACCATGTTGACGGAATGCCACGCGCCATTGGCAAAATACTCAGCCGTTGTTGTAGGAACAAACCCCGTGGTATGACCGCCGATTACCGTCAGTTCACCATTCACGCAAAACACGGCATGTCCTGCGCGGGGAGTCTGCATGTCGGGCAGTCGCTCCAGCTCCATCAGGGAGGCAGGACTGCGTCTGTTTCTATCTTCGGCAACCGCCAATTGGGCCGTCAGTATTAATAAAAAGTAGAGTAGATATCTATACACGTCTTTATTCTGACCATTGTTATTCATGTTATCATGTGTAGGGCTGTGCGGGGACATAGGCCCCAATACATGCTTGAAGGTTACTTTTTAGCGAACTTCCTTAGCTCGTCCTATAATTGCAAAGATACAATATTCTTAGCCAAAAAACTATAAAAAAAGACAAAAACGTTGTCTCCGGATATTACATTGTTATTATTATAGTACTTTTGAAACCACTTGATTCTATTGATTCATCAATCCTTTTGATTTATGAAACACATTCTTCTGCTTTTCTTTCTATGTCTGACCGTCGGACCAACGAGGGCCGATAGTCTCCAATCCCTGCGTGTTATTGAAAAGACCCTGCCCAACGGACTGACCGTTTGGCTCAATCCCGACGACAGCCAAGCTAAGATTATCGGCTATGTTGTCGTGCGGGCCGGTGCCCGAGACTGCCCCAATACGGGTATAGCTCATTACTTCGAGCATATCATGTTCAAAGGCACGCAGACCATTGGCACGACCGATTACGCTAAGGAAAAGCCTTTCCTCGACCAAATCGCACGGCAATATGACGCCCTTTCGCGCACGACCGATTTACAGCAGCGTCGACATATTCAGCAGGAAATCAACCAACTGAACCGTCAGGCGGCCGTCTACGCCATTCCCAACGAGTTCTCCAAACTCCTCACCCGCTATGGCGGCAGCCGCGTCAACGCCTTCACGAGCCTCGACGAGACCGTCTATCACAGCGAGTTTGCGCCGCAATACCTGCGTCAGTGGTGTGCTCTCAACAGCGAACGCTTCCTGCAGCCCGTCTTTCGGCTGTTTCAGAGCGAGCTTGAAACGGTATATGAAGAGAAAAACCGGGCCGCCGACAATTTCGGACGCAGCCTGATGGAACGCGCTCAGGAGCTTATTTTCAGAGGTAGTAGCTATGGTTATCCGGTTATCGGCAGCACGGAGAATCTGAAGAATCCCCGTCTTTCCGATATGGAAGCCTTTTTCAGAAAGTATTATGTGGCCAATAACATGGCGCTGATTCTGTGTGGTAAGTTCGACGCAGACTCCGTTATGCCGCTGCTTGAACAGACTTTCGGCCGTATTCGCAGCGGTGTGGTGCCCCATAGGGCCGACATCGGTCTGGCTCCTTTCAGTCCCAAGAAGGCGTTGAGCCTGAAAATACCCTTCCCATTGGTCAAGGCCACGGCCTTGGTGTTCCGCGGCCCGAAGCCTTACAGTCCCGATTACCTGACCGCCCAGGTGGCGATGGGGCTCTTGAGCAACGACAATGGCAGCGGACTCGTCGACTCGCTGATGAGCCATCACAAACTGATGTACACCATGGCGGGTGCCGAGTCCATCACGTTGACCAAGGAGGTGGGGCTGATGGGGCTGCTGGCCGTGCCCAAGTTGCCTTTCGGGACGAAGCGGAAGGCCGAACGGCTGTTGTGGGAGCAAATCGACAAGCTCCGCGACGGGCGGTTTTCGGAGGAGGCTTTGGCCGCGGCGAAGCTGGAATATCAGAAGATACTGGCCCAAAGGCTGGAGAAACTCGACCAGCGCATCTACGCCATGGCCGACGTCTATTCGGGAGGAACGAGTTGGTATGCTTATTTGCAGGCCGTGGAACGTTTGCCGCAGTTGACCAAAGCCGACGTTGTGGCATTCTGCCGGCAGTATTTTGCCGACCAATACCTTGTCATCCACAAGAAATTCGGGCATTATAAGAAAGACCGAATCGCCAAGCCACCCTATCAGCCTGTGCAGACAGCGGACGAAAACCAGTCGTCGGCTTTCGCCAAACAGCTGGCTCTGTTGCCCACACAGGAGCTTTCGCCTCGCTTCGTCGATTTCCAAACCGACGTAGACCGTGCAACCTTGCCCCCCAACGGCATGCTTTATACTACGCCTAATCCGCTGAACGACATTTTTGAGCTGACTCTCACTTGGCATCAGCTGCATGGCGATAAGCCCATTCATCAGATGAATGATCTCTTCGACTATCTCGGTACGACGTCGCTTGGCAAGCAGGCCTTTGCCAAACTGCTGCAAGGTCAGGGCACAACGCTTACCGGGAGTTACGACTACCGAAAGATGACACTGCGGCTGACAGGACTCGACCATAATCTGGAAGCCTCGTTGAGGCTCTTGTCCGACCTGTTGGCGCATCCTAAGACCGAAGCCCGGTTTATGGAAGCGGCTCGCAAGGATGCCCGTTTGGGCGATAAATACTTCGGTCGCGATATGAACGACATCGTGACAGCTATGTTGCAGCGCATCGGGAAGGGAGAGAAGGCGCTGCTGTCGTATGGCATGCGCACGGCCGAATTGAGCAGGCTGAAGAATGCCGATATGGAAATGGCGTTCAAACAAGCGCAGCAGGGCCGGCTGACGGCCTGTTATACGGGGCGTCTTTCGACCGATTCGGTGGCGCGAATGTTGCGCCGATTCTTGCCGGCTACTGACCGCACGGCCTACGAAGGAGATGATTTCGACGCCATGCCGGTGACCACGCCCATTGTCTATGTTTACGACAAACCCGATGCCCGACAGGCCATGGTGGGCACATACGCGGTGTTGCCGCCGCTGTCATCAACGGAAACAGAGGCGAAATTTACTGTTTGGCAGAACTATTTCAGTAACGGTGGCCTCAATTCGGTGCTCTTCCGTGAGCTGCGCGACCTGCGTTCGTTGGTCTATTCGAGTCAGGGAATAACGCTCAAGCGTGCCCACAAGTCTTCGGAAGATAAGCCCTTCGCTTTCTTTACGCTTGCCGGTACGCAGACAGACAAGGCTATGACGACATTACTGCTCATCGATAGTCTCCAGACCCACATGCCTTGGAACGAGCAAGACCTGCTGACGGCACGCCAGTCGTGCGTGAATGCTGTCAACAACGCTTGTCCCAATTTCCGTGAGCGCCCTGCGTACGTGGCCGGACAGGAACTTTGCGGCTATACGCAAGACCCCGATAGCGCACTGACGGAGGCCATTCGCCGCATCACACCTGCGGCCGTTCGCGACTATTACGACACTTCCGTGAAAGTGGCGCCCCGTTCCTACTTTGTTATCGGTAATCTCAAAGCCATCGACCGCGCGGCATTGCGTAGGCTGGGGCGTGTTGTAGAGTGGAAAAAGGAGGATATAAGGTGAAAGTGGGCTTAAAAAGCAGAGCCGGAACGTGATGCGTTACGTCCACTTTCTTTTCGCTTCAGCCATCCCCTTGCATATCACTTTGTCGCCTTTGTTCACTTAAAAGCAGGGTGATTTGTAAACTTTTGTTCACTAAAAAGCGATCTTTTTTTTCACGCCATCTAGCGTTTGAAATCTCGTTTTTGTGAGATAAAATCTCGCAAAAAAGGATATTGGTACGTCAAAGCATAACTTTTGCGAGGTCAAAGCATAGCTTTTACATGCTCAAAGGGCTGCTTTTACACGCCGAAAAGGCTGCGATGACAGGCAAAAAGCAGGCTAAAATGAGGGTTTTAGAAGCTGAAATGGAGGGTGAAAAAAGAGAAATGCTTGATTATCAGTGTGTTATTAAAAACGCAAATAATCGGCTTTTTTCGAGTCAATCGCCGATTATTTTGAAATAACGCAGCCAGTAAAGGCCTTTTGTAAAGATAATTCCGAGTTGCCGGGGCGTGGTTTACGCCCGCGCCCGTTGCCATGTTCTGGCACCATACCAACATACTACGGCGAAGCAAAGCAACGGCAGCAGGAACGAAACATTGACGGCAGGCAGGCCGAAGACGATGCCTTGATCGATGATGGCAGCTTGGGCGGGAGGCAGCACCGAACCGCCGAGGATGCTCATGATGAGGCCCGCGGCCCCGAACTTGGCATCATCTCCCAGTCCGGTGAGCGCAATGCCGTAGATGGTGGGGAACATCAGCGACATGCAGGCTGATACGGCCACGAGGCAATAGAGCCCTCGGATGTCTTGAAAGACAATGACGCCCACGGTGAGCAGTCCGCCTAAGCCGGCCAAGAGGGCCAGTAGTTTGCCGGGGTTAATGAACCGCAGGAGGTAGGTGCACACGAAACGACTGCTGCAGAAGAGCACCATGGCCACAATGTTGTATTGCTGCGAGAGCACCTCGGCGGCCTTTTCGTCCATGCCTTGGTTCATGAAAATGCGGGTGCCGTACTGGATGATGAAAGTCCAATACATGATTTGGGCACCCACATAGAAGAATTGGGCCACCACGCCTTCCCTGTATTTCGGAATGGAAAGTACGTTTCGGATAGATTGTCTGACGCTAAGTTTCTTGTCGGTGTCGCCTAAGCGGGGCATGCGTGTAAAACTGAAAAACAGCAGCATGACCAGTATCATTGCGCCGATGAAGACGTATGGAGCGATGAGGACGGCCAGATCGGAGGTCTTCATGGCCTCAAACTCGGAGTCGGAGAGCGTGGCTCGGGTGCCCGAGTCCATCGGGTTGAGGCGTGCCTGAATGAAGTGCATGGCCACGTACATGCCTAAGAGCGACCCGATGGGGTTGAACGACTGCGCCAGATTGAGCCGACGGGTGGCCGTTTCTTCGGGCCCCATCTGCAAGATGTAAGGGTTTGCGCTTGTTTCGAGGAACGACAGGCCGCAGGTAAGGATGAAGTAAGCCAGCAGGAAGGGGTAGTAGCTGCCGCTCATCTTGGCCGGATAGAACAGCAGCGCGCCCATGGCATAGAGTGCTAGTCCCAACATGATACCCGCCTTGTAAGAGTGGCGGCGGATAAAGAGGGCTGCCGGCAGGGCCATAGCGAAGTAGCCGCCGTAGAAAGCCAGTTGGACGAGGGCTCCATCGGTTACGCTCATGCGGAAAATCTTGGAAAAAGCCTTCACCATAGGGTTGGTGATGTCGTTGGCAAAGCCCCATAGGGCGAAACAAGTGGTGACCAGAATAAAAGGAATCAGGTAGCTGATTCCGTCTTTTGTGAGCAGTGTTTTCTTGCTTTCTTTCATTTTTGACAGTGTGCTAAGGGATTCCTTTCTCCTCTCAAAATAAGAGATATAAACCAGTAAAAAGCGGAATCCTTTAGTGGTTATGTGTTGCAAAAGTAGGAAAAATGATGCTTTGGTGGTCTTGTTTTACGTATATTAACATGGCGTGCGCCCTTTTTCCGCATGTTTTCTATGGCTGTCGTGGGGGAAAAGACCGCCGTTTCCGTCATTAACGGTAGGAAGTGACGGGGCTGACGGAGGGCTTTCGCCTTGCCGCCACATGAACATAATCTGATAAAATATGAATAATGAAGCATAAATCGTGTTTTTCAACCTTGGTATTGTCGGTGTTTTTGATGATGACAGGGCTGCTGCCGTGCGGCGCGCAGTCGATGAATCTGGACTCTCTGACGCGTGTCAACAACCGGCATGACCCACTGCCGAAGCTCTCTGCCACGTTGCAGGCGGGCTTTAACGTAAGTTCCGATGCCAGTGTCGCCTGGGAATTGGGCGCGGCTTGGTATCCCATGACTTACGCGGGTTTGAGTCTGTCGCTGGAGTTGGACGACAACAAGGGTAAAAAAGGCCTGTTGGTGAGTACGGATAATGGCCGCGAGGAGTATGATTCCGAACGCGTCATGCGGCTCAATCTGCATCCTTCGCTCGCTTTTCGTACGCCACGGCTGTGGATAGGACGCCGTCGTGGCGTGGGCGTGATGTTGGAATGCAATCCCGGACTGGTCCTTTCGTTTCCCCGTAACGACAGCAAGTGGGTCGATTCGTGGCCTTTTGGTGAAGAAGTAACGGAGATAAACGGCAGGAAAGCATACAGACGCCGCCACCTGAAGAACCGTGATGGCGAGTGGCTGGCCTGGCGGGTGCGCACCGCTTTGAGCTTTTGCACCGACGATGGCGCCATCTCCATTGGTTACAGCGTGTCTAACTACGACATCAATTCGTGTCGGAACAACCTCTATTATCAAGGTAAACGGGTGGGAGGCGTTGACCATTTGAGCATGACTCGCTCGCTCTTTATCTCTCTTTCGGCCTTTTTCTGACGTTATGATGGCGACGCGACGCGATCGATCGTGGCGTTTCATATACTTAGTTGTCATTCTGCCGGATTGCGTCAGCCATGGCGCAATCCGGCCGTTGTTTGTTGTTGTTTGGCATGTTTTTTGTACTTTTGCTATTCATAATGAAGGGATGATTTTTTAATCAAAGATTTATGTAACTCAAAAATGGAGATAATTAAGAATCAAGAGTTTGGCGGTGAACGCCCACTCTTTGGGATAACAGACACGCGTTTAGAGCATATAACCATCGTAGATGGTGAGTCGGGCGTCAAATGTTGTAAGAATCTGGAGTGTGATTCTTCCGAGTTCTATGGCAAATACCCTTGGTGGCATGTAGACGGATCGGTCATTACGAACTGCTATTTTGCGCCCGAAAGCCGGTCGGCCATCTGGTATAGCGACAATATGGTGATGAAAGACTGCGTGATCGACGGCCCGAAGTTCTTCCGAGAGATGAAGAATCTGGAGTTGGAAAACGTGAAGATAACCGATGCCGACGAAACTTTCTGGAAGGTGGATGGGCTGAAACTGAAGAACGTAGAACTGCATGAGGGCACTTATCCCTTCATGTTTTCAAAGAATATTTATGTAGACGGACTGGTGAGCGATGCTAAATACGTGTTCCAGTATTGTGAAAACGTAGAGGTGCATCATGCCAAGATTACGACGAAAGATAGTTTTTGGGAGTGCGAAAACGTGACGGTGTATGACTCGGAACTCGACGGCGAGTATCTGGCGTGGCACTCTAAGAACGTGAAACTGGTGCGTTGCCACATCAGCGGTGAGCAGCCCCTGTGCTATCTTGATGGTATCACGCTGGAGGATTGCACCTTCGACGCGGCTTGTGACCGTACTTTCGAGGATTGTCGCAACATCGATGCGACCATTCGTGGCAAGATTACGGAGATTAAGAACCCCATCAGCGGACGTATCGTGGCCGATGAAGTGGGTCGGATAACCTATGATGCCTTTGCCAAGGGCAGGGATTGCGAGATTGTAAGCCGTAGCTGCTTCTCCCAAGAGGCGTTAAGTCTGGCGGAATAAAGCAGACGAAAGGTGGGGATACTTGCGCATTGAATATTTGATACTTTACATAATATGATGGTAAAATACGATTTTGATAAACTGACAGAGCGTCGGGGCACCAATTCTTACAAGTGGGATGTGCTCGACGACGCTGATGTGCTGCCGATGTGGGTAGCTGATATGGACTTCGAGGTGGCTCCCGCCATCACGAAAGCGTTGCAGGAGCGTGTGGCACAAGGCATTTTTGGCTATACGAAGGTGCCCGACAGCTATTATGAAGCCATCGTTGGCTGGTTCAAACGCCGTCACGACTGGACGATAGAGCGCGACTGGATTCTTTATACCACCGGTGTGGTGCCTGCGGTCAGCTGTACGCTCAAGGCATTGACGCTGCCGGGCGAGAAAGTTTTGTTGCAGACGCCGGCCTATAACTGCTTTTTCTCTTCGATAGCCAACAGCGGTTGCCAGCTTGCGGAGAACGAGTTGATCTATGAAAACGGTACTTATCATATCGATTTCGATGATTTCGAGCGCAAGTGTGCCGATGAAAAGACGACTGTTTTTCTGCTTTGCAATCCTCATAATCCTGCCGGTAGGGTGTGGAAACGTGAAGAGTTGGAGCGGATGAACGCCATCTGTCTGAAGCATGGTGTGAAAGTGGTGTCGGACGAGATACACTGCGAACTGGTCATGCCGGGCTTCCGGTTTGTTCCTTTTGCGTCGGTGTCGGACGCGTGTCGTGACAACTGCGTCGTTCTGAACTCACCGTCGAAGTCTTTCAACATAGCGGGGTTGCAGATAGCCAATATCATTTGCGCCGACGCGGCTGTGCGTCGCCGTATCGACAGGGCCATTAATATCAATGAGGTGTGCGATGTCAATCCGTTTGGCGTGCTGGCCTTGCAGGCTGCTTACAATGAAGGCGGGGAGTGGTTGGACCAACTCAACGCTTACATTCATGGCAACCATGAACTCGTGAAAGAGTTTGTGGCAACGGAAATGCCAAAGTTGAAGGTGGTCAGAATGGAGGGAACCTATCTCATTTGGCTTGATGTGTTGGGGCTGGAATTTACTTCGGACGAACTGACGGCCAAACTCTTGAAGGAAGCTAAGGTGATGGTGAACAGCGGAACGATGTATGGTCAGCGTGCCGGTCAGGGCTTTATTCGTCTTAATATCGCCTGTCCGAGGGCGCGATTGCTCGAAGCTTTGAAGCGTATGGGCCGTTGTTTGGCTGAATATATGATAGATGAAGCGCACGGATGTCCGCTCTAACGGAAACCGATTTTTAGAAAAGAAAACAATAAAAGCAAAGAGGCTGACAACGTATCATGACGCGTTGTCAGCCTCTTTGCTTGAAAAGAATAAGGTGTTTAGAGCTGAGGCGTTCCCCAGTATTTCACCTCTACCTCTTTGCCTTGGGCATTGTAGACGTGCAACCGTAGCTGTCCGCCGTTGTGATCGAAGAATTTTACCTCGATGGGATGTAAACCGGCTTTCATCGCGTGTTGACCTATGATCTCGCGAGGAGAGTGCTCTCCGTCGTTGTCTACAACCATTTGATGGTCGATTTTCAGCGTACTGCCATCGTCGGAAAGTAGCGCGAACGTGTAGATGCCATCTTCCGGCACCTGAATATAGCCGGTGATGATAAGTCCGATATTACCTTTCACGCTGTCGGGAATCATCACTCCATTTACGGTATAGCAGCCGTTGACAGGCGCGGCTTCGATTCCGGCACAGTCGGCACCGGTGTATTCGTGCCATTCCGCACTGAGACCTTCCGCCAAATCAGCCACTTCGACAGCCTCGCTTGGCGTTTCCTTGCGGTAGGAAACTTTGACGAAAGCGTCCTTTCGGCCATCGGTGGCAAACGAACGGAAGATAAAATCAGTGTTGCGGTCAATCTCGAAGGGGCCCGTATAGCGTTTAGAATGTTCGTTGGGTAGTGTTCCGTCGGTGGTATAGCGTATCACCGCCTGCGGATCTTGGCAGTTGACGCTGACCGTTCCTCGGTCTCCCGTGAAGACATTGGTGGTGTGGAAGCCGGTCAGATCTGGCAAACGATAGGTGACGCCCAACTTCTGAAGGCGCGTGTAATGCTTGATGAGTCGGCAGTTGAAGTCCTCGAACTTCGCGTTCGCGGGCTTACCCCAACCTAATTCGGCCACGGCCAGCATGCGGGGGAACGCCATATACATCATACGGTTGCGCGATGGCACCCATTCTGTCCACAAATTACCCTGCACACCCAGTATAAGCGCTTTCTCAGCAGGCGTCAGATTGTCGGGCTGTGGGTTGAAAGCATAGAGGTTGATGAGCGATTTGCCACCCTCATCGTAGTCTAAATAGAACGGAACGTTGGGCGTACAGATGAACTTATTGCCGTGACTGGTGGTCTGTTTCATGGCATTGGGTGCCCAAGTGCGCCACCACATGACGGTAGAAGTTGCGCCGAGGCCGCCTTCTATGATTTCATCCCAGCCGATCATGGTACGTCCGTGCTGGTTGAAGAACCGTTCCATCTCGTGATTGAACCATGATTGCAGTTGCGATTCGGTCTTCAGCCGGTGTGATTCCATGCGTTTCTGGCAGTCGGGGCACTGTTTCCAGTTCTTCATATCCACTTCGTCGCCGCCTATGTGTACGTATTCATAGGGGAAAAGGTCGAAAACTTCGCTCCATACATCCTTACAGAACTGTAGCATCTTATCCTTTCCGGGACACATCGGGGTCGTAAAGACGGTGCCCCAGCCGGTCTGTGGGAAGCACGAAAGGCCGTCGTAGTTGGCGATGGCAGCCAAACTGTGGCCCGGCATGTCGATTTCGGGGATAACGTCGATGCCCCTTGTCTTGGCGTATGCTACGATGTCGCGCACCTGATCCTGCGTATAGAAGCCGCCATATTCCTGCTTTCCCTGCTCGTTGGTGCGTATCTTGTCAGCGGGAAGGTTGAAGTCGGGGTTGTCTTCGGCCACGGCACGACGCATGCAGGTCGAATCCTGGTTGTTGAAAGTGCGCCAGCCGCCGCGCTGTGTGAGCAAAGGATACTTCTTGATTTCGATTCTCCAGCCTTGATCGTCGGTCAAATGCCAGTGGAACTTGTTGATTTTATAGAGTGCCAGCACATCGAGCAGTTCCTTTACCTCGTCTACCGAGAAGAAGTGGCGCGAGCAATCGAGTTCCATTCCACGCCATTCAAAGCGCGGTTGGTCGGTGATGCTGACGTGGGGTAAGCTCCATCGGCCACCGCTGACAGCCTGACGGGCTTCGATGTCGGCAGGAAACAGTTGGCGCAAGGTGGCAATTCCATTGATGATACCACGATAGTCGTTGCCCGTGATGGCCACGCCCCGTGCGTCGACATGCAGCTGATAGCCTCCGGCGCCGCCCTTTCCGGTCATCAAAAGGCGGATATGGCCTTTGCCGTTGTTATTTACTTTGACCTGACAGCCTGTCGGACGCGCCAGCAGTGTGGCGAGATAGCTGGCCGCGGGGCGCAGTTGGGCACTGCTACAACCGATGGTGATTTGCTTAGAGGGTAGGGCGTACGTGCCCGAAGCCCAGCTCACGCTGTTCGGCAATGGAATGAGAGCCGGCTGTTGAGCCGCAGCCACCATGCCGAAGGTCAGCAGGCAGAGCGTAATAAATGTTCGAATAATTTTCATTTGGAATTTATTTGATGGATTGTTGCGACAAAAGTACGGTTTATTTTGCTTATTTCCAACAGATGAGAACAAAAAAGAAGAGGCTGAACCCGTGAAGGTCAGCCTCTTGACTTATCATTGTGTTTGATTAATCTGATTAGAGATTGGGATTCATTTCCTTCCACTGATCAACTGCGGGAATGATTCCGAGCGCTACAATCTCGTCACGCATCTTGCAGAGATGCTCATAAGACTTCTGCAAACCTGCGAGTTCTTCCTCAGTACCTGTAGGTTCTGTGAAGTGCACACCAGTCTTGTCGATAGTTGTCGGCATAGCCATCATAACGTTCTTGAAGCCCAATTTCTCGTCGCAAACGTAGCAACCGGCTGGCAATGTGAATGTTGCGCCACCCATAGCGGCCTCGATCATCTTCACGGCGTTGTAAGCGGGGCTCTGGAAAGAGCTGCGACCACGGAGCTTGATGATGTTAGAACCACCCTGAACGGTGTGATGTTTGATTTCTGCCCAACGCTCATCGCTGAGACCCATCTCTGCCAATGGCTTGCCATCAACCTTCACCTTAGAAGCGAAAACAGCCATCTGCTCGCCGTGACCACCATAAGTGTGGGCGCCGGTAACCTTATCTTGCTGTACGCCGAACTCTTCTGCCAATGCCTGTTGCAAGCGAGTAGAGTCGAGAGCGGCCAACGATGTCAGCTGGTTAGGCTTCAAACCAGAGTGAATCAGCGTAGTAAGCGCGGTAACATCAGCCGGGTTGAAGATCACAACAACGTGCTCTACCTCGGGGCAATACTTCTTAATGTTGTCGCCAAACTCAGCGGCAATCTGGCAGTTACCCTTCAACAAGTCTTCGCGAGTCATGCCTTCCTTGCGTGGAGCACCACCTGACGAGATGATATACTTAGCACCTGTGAAAGCCTTTTCAGGGTCGGTAGTCCAGCAGAGCTTAGCGCCCGGGAACGCGCACTGTGCCATCTCGTCGTAAACGCCGTGCACACCCGGCTCGAAAATATCATAGAGACAAATGTTAGGAGTAAGACCGAGCATCAAGACGCTCTGTACCATGTTGGAACCGATCATGCCGCCTGCGCCGACAATGACCAATTTGTCATTCGTTAAATAATTCATAACTGTAGATTGATTATTAATTTATAATATGTAAGGATTAACAAACAGCGATGGAAACGAAGTTTTTGTTTTTCGATTCTTCCGCAAAGATAGTAAAAAAAGCGTATCAGTTCCATTTATTCTGTTATTAAATTTGTTGTTAATTCTTAAAAAGAATATCTTTGTAAAGTCTATATTACAAAATGAAGATGCAAGAACAAATACTTCAACGATTAGCAGCCCTGCGCTCACTGATGAGCCGCGAAAAGATGGCTGCGTTTATTTTTCCCAGTACAGACGCGCATAATAGCGAATATGTGGCCGATTATTGGAAGAGCCGCGAGTGGATTTCGGGATTCAATGGTTCGGCCGGTACGGTGGTGGTGACGATGAACGAGGCTGCTCTGTGGACCGATTCGCGCTATTTTCTGGCTGCCGAAGAGCAGCTGAAAGGTACCGGAATCGAGCTGATGCGCCTCAAAATGCCCGGCACACCCTCCATTGCCGAATGGCTGGGGCGGGTCTTGGCCGACTCGACAAGTAAGGAAGTGGGACTGGATGGATGGGTAAACAGCGCTGTCGAGGTAGACGCGCTCACGCAATCGCTGCGTAAACAGGGCGGATTGACCCTGCGTGTGAACCTCGATCCGATGCAAACGCTGTGGAAGGATAGGCCTGCCATTCCGCAAAACCTTGTCGAAGTGCAGCCGATAGAGTTGGCCGGCGAAACGGCCGCGGGCAAGTTGGCCCGTGTCAGAGAAGCTTTGCGGGCGCAACATTGCGACGGCATGCTCGTATCGGCCCTCGATGACATCGCGTGGATGCTCAACCTGCGTGGCACCGACGTGCATTGCAACCCCGTTTTCGTGGCTTATCTCGTGTTAGAACCCGAAAAGACAACGCTCTTCGTGCAATCGGCGAAGTTGACGGATGCGATAAGGGACTATCTGGCGACGCAGGATGTGGCGGTCAGAGACTACGATGACGTGGCCGATTACCTGCGTCACGACTATTTTGCTTACAATATTCTGATGGATGAGAACGAAACCAACAGCTATCTGATGGCCTGTATGAAGGATAATCGGGCACAGGTGGTGCGCCGGCCGTCGCCCGTTCCGCAGATGAAAGCCGTGAAGAATGAAGCCGAAATCGAAGGATTCAGACGGGCTATGACCCGTGACGGCGTGGCGATGGTGAAGTTTTTGAAATGGCTGAAGCCCGCCGTTGAGGCCGGAAACGTGACCGAAATGACCATCGCCGACAAGCTTTTGGCTCTGCGCAGGGAACAACCGCTCTTCCGCGACATCTCCTTCGACACGATAGCGGGCTACGAAGCCCATGGCGCCATCGTACACTACGAAGCCACGCCACAAACGGATGTGGCACTGGAACCCCACGGACTCGTTCTCATCGACAGTGGAGCGCAGTATCAAGATGGCACTACCGACATCACTCGCACCGTGGCGTTAGGCCCCGTGAGCGAGGAACAGAAGCGCACTTATACGCTTGTGCTGAAAGGTCATATACAACTGGAACTGGCTAAGTTTCCCGATGGGGTCAGCGGCACGCAACTCGACGTGCTCGCCCGTGAAGCGATGTGGCGCGAGGGGATGAACTATCTCCACGGAACAGGCCACGGCGTGGGTAGCTATCTCAGCGTACACGAAGGGCCACACCAGATTAGGATGGAGTACAAACCTACGCCGTTGCGGGCCGGTATGACCGTAACCGACGAGCCGGGGCTATATCTGGCCGACCGCTTTGGCGTGCGTATCGAGAACACATTGCTCATTACGCCCTATCGGGAAACCGAGTTTGGTCGTTTCCTTCAGATGGAATCGCTCACCCTTTGTCCCATCGACACGACACCCATTGCCCGCGAATTGCTGACCGACGAGGAACTGGCATGGCTCAACGGCTATCATCAACTCGTCTACGATCGCCTCTCTCCGTTGCTCGATGCCGATGAACAGGCGTGGCTGCGCGAAGCTACCCGGCCGTTGGCGTGAGCATGCGATGGCTCCGGACTGGTGCTTTGCCCGAGTAAGAAAAGTGTTAAAGACTGTCATCTTTTTTGACATCATCTTTTAAATGCTGCCCTTATTTTCGTTCAACTCCATCCTTTGTCGATTTGAAACGAAAATAAGGGTGCTTTGTTATGTTATTGATAATCAGCTTATTGAGCGTATTTGGCGTAAAAATCATCGCGTTTTCTATTGCTAAAATGCCCGTTTTTGGCCTCCATTTGTGGCCCTTTTGCATGGTAAAAGGGCTGCTTTGGCCCGCTCATAGTTATGCTTTTAGCTCCTGAAAGCATAACTTTTACAATTTAAGGAGCATTTTTGATGCTTTTCAAAGCTCATATATCCGTTTTTCAAAGCTATTTGCTTGTTTGCCGAAATGTTAAAAAATGCTCTGCTTTCTTTACATTTTCTTACGTATATATGGTTTCGTCTTGACCGTTAGAGAATAAATAACCTGGTGTTGTAAGGAGAAAAACGGCAGGAAAACAGATGACGCAGGGCGTATGAAAAGCGAGCTTATGTATAATAAGGAGGCGGAAATTTGGCTAAATAATTTGGTAATTGCTTAAAAATCATGTAACTTTGCAGCCGCTTATTGTGGTATTATGTCCGATTCGGGCTTAGCCGCTTGAGCTTTTAGGTAAATAAATAACAATTTTAAATTCAAAACAAAAAATGATTATTGTACCCGTAAAAGATGGTGAAAACATCGAGAGAGCTCTCAAGAAGTTCAAGAGAAAATTCGAAAAGACAGGTGTTGTAAAAGAGCTTCGTGCTCGTCAGCAGTACAACAAGCCTTCTGTTTTGAAGAGACTCAAGATGGA
>CAUURC010000023.1:0-35261 GCA_963547405.1 uncultured Prevotella sp. | reverse complement strand
TAGTTTTCATATATTTGCATAAATAGAGCAATTTTATATCAATAGTATTCATGGGGGTTAGTACATTAAACGTTAGACAAAAAATAATATATAATATAATAAGGTATGAAAATTAAAAGTCTTTTATTTGTTGTGGCTGTTGCCACCTCGTTCATCGCGTGCAAAGGTGGTGGCGGAATGCCTAAGCTGAGCGATATAGAGTTCCCTGTTCAGACTATCGGTTCGAGCAGTGCTTCTATGCAAACCACTTATCCGGCTACGATTAAAGGTATTCAGGATGTGGAGGTTCGGCCGAAGGTTTCCGGATTTATCACGAAAGTGTATGTGCACGAGGGGCAGGCAGTTTCGGCCGGCCAAGTGCTTTTCAGCATTGACAGCGAGACCTATCGTGCTGTCGTTCAGCAGGCACAGGCCGGATTGAACACAGCCAACGCGCAGCTAAATACAGCCCGTCTGACTTACGAGAACAATAAAAAGTTGTTTGAGAAGAATGTCATCGGCCAGTATGAGCTGTCCACAGCACAGAATACATTCGCCACGGCACAAGCTTCCGTATCACAGGCGCAGGCCGCTTTGGCTTCGGCCAAGGAGCAGTTGAGTTGGTGTCAGGTGAAAAGTCCGTCGGCAGGTGTCATCGGCAGTCTGCCATTCAAGGTAGGCGCGTTGGTAAGCGCGTCCAGTGCGCTGACCACCGTATCGGAAATCGGAACCGTAGAAGTATTCTTCTCCATGTCTGAAAGTCAGATGCTCAGTCTTACTAAGACCGCCGGCAACGTGAACGCGGCTATCAAAGCCTTGCCGGCCGTGAAGTTACAGCTGGCTGACGGAACGCTTTACAACCATCCGGGCAAGATTGTCAAGGCCAGTGGTGTCATCGACCCCTCTACGGGCTCACTGTCGTTGATTGCCCATTTTGCCAATCCCGAGAGGCTGTTGAAAAGCGGTGGTGCCGGTCAGATTATCATTCCCAATCATAACAATGCCGCTATTCAGGTGCCACAGGAGGCATGCTCCGAGGTGCAGGATAAGATTTTCGTTTATAAAGTCGGTAAAGACAACAAGGTTGTTTATAGCGAAATCAAGGTGGATCCGCAGAACGACGGCAACAACTACATTGTGACTTCGGGCCTGAACGTAGGCGACCGCATTGTCGTGAAAGGCATTACGAAGCTGACAGATGGCATGGATATCAAGCCCATTACAATCGAAGCGTATCAGAAGAAGTTGGAAAAAGCAGCCAAACTCGCCGAAGGACAGAGTACAGCAAAGGGCTTTATCGACGCAATGAAATCTAAATAAACAAACGATATGACATTTACAAACTTCATAAAACGCCCGGTACTGTCGACGGTGGTCTCCATCTTCTTCGTCTTGTTGGGCATCATCGGTCTAGCTTCGCTGCCTATTGAGCAGTATCCTGACATCGCTCCACCGACTATTATGGTGGTGACGACCTATCAGGGAGCCGATGCGCAGACCGTACTGAACTCCGTTGTAACTCCGCTTGAGGAGAGTATCAATGGTGTAGAGAACATGACTTATATGTCATCGACCGCAACCAATTCCGGTATGGCGATGATAACGGTATATTTCAAGCAAGGAGTCGACCCCAACATGTGTGCCGTCAACGTACAAAACCGCGTGCAGCAGGCACAGGCTTTGCTGCCGGCTGAGGTTACCCGCGTGGGTGTGACGGTGAGCAAACGCCAGCCCTCAAACGTTATCATGTATTCGTTGACCACCGATGACTCCCGTTACGACGGTCAATTCCTGACCAACTATAACAATATTAATATCATTCCACTCTTGAAGCGTATCAATGGCGTGGGCGACGTACAAAGTCCTTCCATGGCCAGCTATTCCATGCGCATCTGGCTGAAGCCCGAAAAGATGAAGATTTACGGACTTGTGCCCACAGATATCTCGGGCATTTTGGCCGAACAAAACATCGAGGCCGCGCCGGGTTCACTGGGCGAGAATGGTTCGGTAGCCTTCGAGTACGCACTGCGATACAAGGGACGCCTGAAGAAAGCCAATGAATTTGAGAATATTTTAATCAAAAGTTCTACCACCGGACAGACTCTTCGGTTGAAAGATGTGGCTGATATTGAGCTGGGATCGCTACAATATAATGTGAGTTTGATTAACAATGGGCACCCCGCCGTGATGGGTATGGTCAATCAGATTGCGGGGTCTAACGCCACAGAGATTGCTACCGACGTGAAGAAAGCGCTGGAAGAAGCCAGCAAAGCTTTCCCCCCCGGACTGAAATACACCATCGAGCAAGATACCACCGAGTTCCTTTTTGCCTCAATCGAAGAGGTTATCATGACACTGTTTATTACGTTGGCGCTCGTTTTCCTCGTGGTTTACATCTTCTTACAGGACTTGCGCTCGACACTGATTCCAATGATTGCCGTTCCGGTGGCCCTCATCGGTACGTTCTTCTTCCTGTGGGTATTCGGCTTCTCTATCAACTTGCTCGTGCTTTCTGCCCTATTGTTGGCCATCGCCATTGTGGTGGACGACGCCATTGTGGTGGTTGAGGCCGTACACGCGAAGCTCGATCAAGGCTACAAGAGTGCCCTCTCAGCTTCCATCGATGCCATGAACGAGATTTCGGGAGCCATTATCTCCATCACATTGGTAATGTCTGCCGTGTTCGTTCCTGTGTCATTCCTCGGCGGAACGTCGGGTACGTTCTATCGTGAGTTCGGTGTGACAATGGCCGTGTCCATCATCATCTCAGCCGTCAACGCGCTGACGCTGTCTCCGGCCTTATGCGCTATTTTCTTGAAGCCCCACGACAAGGAGAAAGATCATAGTAACGCGACCTTTGTCAGCCGCTTCCATAGTAACTTTAATCGCGTGTTTGACCGCACGACAGAGAAATATAAGAAAGGGGTTACGTTCTTTATCAACCACAAACTGGTAGCAGGCGGCTCTATCGCGGTGGGCATCGTGGCTCTTGTCGCACTGATGTCGACCACCAAGACCGGCCTTGTGCCCAATGAAGATACGGGTACGCTGTTTGTCATGATATCGGCTGCGCCCGGTACCAGTCAGGAACGCACGAAGCAAATCGTAAACGAGGTGGACGGAATGTTGGCCGGCAACCCTGCCATTCAGCGTCGCGAAGCCGTCATCGGTTACAATTTCATCGCCGGTCAGGGTTCTGATCAGGCTACGTTCATCATCAAGTTGAAACCGTTTGAAGAGCGTTCGGCCGGTATTTTCACCCGTATCAAGAACGCGATAACCAACGCCGATCCGATGGCGCTGTTTGTCAATCCGCTCGAAGCTAACTCCGTGCTGGGTATGATCTACAAGCAGACGGCGTCTATTAAAGACGCTCAGATTATCGCTTTCGGACCGCCGATGGTTCCGGGCTTCTCCGTGCAAAGCGGAATCACCATGACGATGCAGGATAAGAGTGGCGGTGACCTGAATAAGTTCTTTAATTTGACGCAGACTTTCTTGAAAGAGCTGAACACGCGTGAAGAGATTCAGAAGGCTATGACCTCTTATAATCCTAATTATCCGCAGTACATGGTGGACGTCGACGTAGCCAAGACCAAGCAGGCGGGTATTTCGCCCAGCACGGTTATGTCCACATTGCAAGGTTATTTGGGTGGTCTCTACGCGTCTAACTTCAACGCTTACGGCAAGTTGTTCCGCGTTATGATTCAGGCAAGCCCCAATGATCGCCTCCGTCCCGACCAGTTGAGTAATATTTACGTGCGTACGACCAATGGACAGATGGCACCTGTTTCTGAATTTTGCACCTTGAAGCGTGTCTACGGCCCATCCAATATCGCCCGCTTCAACCTCTTTACCTCTATCAATGTCAGCGTAACACCGGCTACCGGCTATTCTACCGGTCAGGCGATGCAGGCCATTGCCGAAGTAGCGAAGAATACATTGCCGGTCGGTTATGGCTATGAATACTCCGGTCTTACCCGTTCTGAGGCGGAAAGCAGCAACACCACCGCATTGGTATTCGTATTGTGTCTGGTGTTCGTCTATCTGATTCTGAGCGCGCAGTATGAGAGCTATCTCCTTCCGTTGGCCGTTATCCTCTCCATTCCATTCGGATTGGCCGGTGCCTTCATCTTCACGCAGATCTTCGGTCACTCTAATGACATTTATATGCAAATCTCATTGATTATGCTGATTGGTCTTTTGGCGAAGAATGCCATCCTTATCGTGCAGTTCGCGCTCGACCGCCGCAAGACCGGTATGGCCATCCGCTATTCCGCCATCTTAGGTGCGGGCGCCCGTCTGCGTCCTATCCTGATGACTTCGTTGGCAATGGTTATTGGTCTGTTGCCGCTGATGTTCGCTTCGGGCGTAGGTAAGAACGGCAACCAGACACTGGGTGCCGCCGCCGTCGGTGGTATGTTAATTGGTACATTCTGCCAGATCTTCGTCGTGCCGGCGCTCTTTGCGGTCTTCCAATGGTTACAGGAACGCTTTACCCCCATCATTTTCGAGGATGAGGAGAATCATGAGGCCGCGGCCGAACTCGAACAGTATGCCCATGCAAATGGCTCCGTCACACCCCAAAACTATAAGAACCAATATGATGAAAAATAAGATTAATACAATACTCGTGCTGACACTTGCAACGCTCATGTTGAGCGGTTGCAAGAGCCTGTACGGCCGATACGAGCGCCCCGACGTAAAAACGACAGGACTGGTGCGCGACGTCATGTCGGACAAAGATACGCTGGTCGTAAGCGATACGGCCGGTTTCGGCAATATTCCATGGCGCAGCGTCTTTACCGATCCTATCCTGCAAGTCCTTATCCATCAGGCTTTAGACCATAATACAGACCTATTGAATGCCGCGCTCAACGTGAAAATGGCCGAAGCGCAGCTCACGGCAGCAAAGTTATCGTTCCTCCCTTCGTTCAATTTCAGTTCGCAGGGAACTATCTCTTCATGGGATGGGGGCAAGGCAAGTAAGACCTATAGCCTTCCGGTGAATGCCGCTTGGAATGTGGATCTCTTCGGGACGCTGCTCTCTTCAAAGCGTGCCGCGCAGGTCGCTTTGCTGCAATCGAAAGATTATCAGGTGGCAGTCAGGGCTAAAGTCATTGCCGGCGTAGCCAATATGTACTATACTTTGCTAATGCTGGATAAGCAAATGCAGCTGGTGGGCGATATGGAGCAACTGACCAAGGACACTTGGGAGATTATGAAACTACGCAAGGACGCTGCCGTAGGCGTCCGATCTGTTGCCGTACAGAGCGCGGAAGCCAACTATTATTCGGTTTTGGTACAGAAGACTGACATTCGCCGACAGATTCGTGAGACGGAAAATTCACTCTCATTGCTCATCGGTCAACAGGCACAAGCCATTACTCGTGGCAAGATGGACGACCAACTGCTACCTACCAGTTTCTCTACGGGAGTGGGATTGCAGCTGCTTAACAACCGCGCAGACGTCCACGCAGCCGAAATGAAGTTGGCCCAATGTTTCTATAACGTACAGACGGCGCGCAGCCGCTTCTATCCCGCTCTGAATATCAGCGGTAGTGGAACCTATACCAACAGCGGTGGCAGGGGCATTGTCAATCCCGGCAGCCTGCTATGGCGAGCTGTGGGTTCGCTGACGCAGCCCATCTTCCAGAACGGCAGGCTCATTGCGGGGCTGAAAGTGGCCAAGGCACAGTATGAACAGGCCTACAACAGTTGGCAGAATGCGATACTGAAAGCCGGTAGCGAGGTGAGCAACGCGCTCGTGAAATACAACACTTTTTTGGAGAAATCAAAGATAGAAGAGAAGAAAATCAAGGTTTTGAAGAAGAACGTAGAGGACACCAAGGAGTTGATGGCAAGCTCTCGTACCACTTATCTTGAAGTGATTACGGCGCAAAGCAGCCTCCTCAACACCGAACTCGCTAAGGTAGCCGATGACTTCGCTCGTATGCAGGCCATCGTCAATCTATACTCTGCTTTGGGTGGAGGCGCTAAATAGTATATGATAGAAGCTATAGAGTGTATTCCATTCTCAACATTCAACATTTAAATTAGTATTATGGCAAGTGAAATAAGTGCGAAAGCTGAAGTGTCTCCCAAAGCGAAAATAGGAGATAACTGCAAGATATTCCCTTTCGTCTATATCGAAGACGATGTGGAGATAGGTGACGACTGCGTCATTTTCCCCTTTGTAAGTATCCTCAACGGCACCCGTATGGGCAATGATAACAAGGTACACCAAGGTGCCGTTGTAGGAGCACTGCCGCAGGATTTTAACTTCTGCGGTGAGAAAACAGAATTGATAATTGGCAATGGTAACATTATTCGCGAGAATGTGGTCATCAATCGTGCGACCCATTGTGGCGGTCAGACGGTCATCGGTAATCACAACTTCTTGATGGAAGGCTCTCATATCTCGCACGACACGAAGGTTGGCGACCATTGCGTATTCGGTTACGGAACGAAGATTGCAGGCGACTGTCAGATTGGCGATGGTGTCATCTTCTCATCCTCGGTCATCGAGAGTCCCAAGACGCGTGTGGGCGACTGCGCGATGATACAAGCCGGCACCACTTTCTCAAAAGATATTCCACCTTATATTATAGCAGGTGGCAAACCCGTTGGTTACAATGGCCCCAACAACACGATGATGACTGCTAACGGAATAGAAGAGAAGGTTCAGAAGCATGTGGCCAATGCTTATCGTTTGCTGTTCCATGGTCAGACCAGCGTATTCGATGCCGTGTTACAGATTAACGATCAGGTTCCTGATAGCCCGGAGATTCGCAAGATTGTGGACTTTATCAATTCAACGAAGTTAGGAATTATCAGTAAAATGTAATTCATATCTTTACATCTTACTTGGTATTATCAAAAGGGAGTGTCAACAAAAAGCTGACATTCCCTTTTCTTCTTCCTGCACGAAAGGATTACATATAAAAATCTCAAGCAAAACGCTCTAAGCATAATAAACTGGCAAACCGAACGTTGTCTTTATATGAAAAGAATTATTTGTGCTTTTATCATATCACTATTGACGGCAACAACCGTAAACGGACAAAAGCGTGTTGTCCAAAACAGGCCGTATACAGACCTGCGCCAATTCCACTTCGGTATTCTTTTAGGAACACATCTGCAAGATATTGAATTTACAAATGTCGGTTTACAAACAATAACCAACGAAGACGGAACTACGCGCGAAGCACATATTACAACCGATCAAAACAGATGGGATCATGGTTTTCAAGTGGGCGTTGCCGGAGAAACCAGATTGAGCGAGCATCTTCAACTACGATTAGCGCCCACGATGTATTTCGGCAGTCGACATTTCAAGTTTCAAGAGCTTAACAGTGACAACCCTACCAACGAAGACTACCATCAGGATTTAAAAACAGTTTATATCTCAACTGCCGCAGAACTTATTTTCGATGGTCCGCGTTTAAACAATATGCGTCCATACTTAATGGGTGGAATAGAGCCGATGCTCAACCTCAACAGCAAGAATCAGGATTATCTGAAACTAAAAAAATATGACATCTTTGCCGAAATAGGCATGGGTATAGACTTTTATCTTCCCTTTTTCAAACTACGTCCGGAACTCAAGTTCATGTTCAGTCTCATCAACAGTCTTGATAAAAAGCATGCGCAGAACTTAAAAGACAAGAGCATGCTCCCCTACACCAACAGCGTAAAGGAAGCACGCTCTAAAATCATTGCTTTAACTTTTTATTTTGAATAGACCACCGAAGCCCGGCTAACGTTTAGTCATTTCCAACTTCATTTTGCCGACAAAGATGGCATGTTTACCATTCTGATCAACAGGAACATTCTTTCCTGATGGGTCTTTCGCGTATTGTAACTGTTCAAAAAAGCTATGTGAATGGCCACCAAGCACGAGATCTAAGCCTTCGGTATTTTCAATAACCTGTTTGTCATCAATGCCTCTGATATGCCATCCGAGGTGAGACAGGCAGATGATAAGGTCACAACGGCGCTGTTTCAAAGTACGTACCATCTCCTTTGCCACGACAATCGGATCGAGAAACTTTACACCATGACACTTGGCGGTGTCAACCAAACCTTCCATAGCCGGCGACAATCCAAAGACACCTATCTTCATCCCCTTCCTTTTTAAAATAACATACGGCTTGACAAGGCCTTCTACCGGCGTTCCCGTAAAGTCGTAATTAGCACACAGAATCGGGAACTTGGCCATACGGAAGATGCGTGCCATGTTGTCAAGTCCGAAATCAAACTCATGATTACCGATAACGACAGCGTCATAACGCATTTGATTCATGAGTCCCACTTCGACATCTCCCTTAAACAAAGTATAATAAGGTGAACCTTGAGAGAAATCGCCACTGTCGAACAACAAAAGTTCCGGTTCTTTCTTACGCTCTTCATTCAGCATGGCCACACGTCTCATAAATCCTCCTCTTCCGGCTTTCAGTGTATCGGCGAGATTAACATTAAGCGGAAAAATGGTACTATGCGTGTCGTTGGTATGCAATATTACCAGTTGCTTCGGCTGAGCCATGCCAACAGAAGCAAACGCCAACAATATAGAAATTAATAAATGCTTCATATTTAATACAAGAAATGGATGTAACAACTAATTATTCACGGACTATTCGGCCCTCAACCTGCGCGCTGACTTGCTCGCCCTTCTTCATCTTCTCACGGAAATAATCCATAATCAGAAAGCGTACATTGTTTTTTTCGCCCTTGGGCATCACGAGATTTGTGCCTGCTTTAAACGCGGGCATCCCATCATTGCCTTGCGCAATATAATCCAAAGTGGCCAAACGATAAGAAGCAGAAGGGTCAACCTCTTTACCATGAATCATCAGTTGCTTCAGTTTACGGTCGGCAGAGATTACCAAAGACACGCCATGACTTACGCCCTCGCCACCTAAAAGCGCGATTTGCTGAAATAATTCAATCACCTTTGCACCCGACAGTGTCATAAAACAAATCTTGTTTTCAAAAGGCGCCACATCCAGCACGTCGCCATAAGTCACCTTTCCTTTAGAAAGGGCTGCCCGAATGCCTCCCATATTATAGACCGAAAATACCGGCGTTTCATTAAAAGCTTTGCCTCCCCAAATCAAGATGTCGGCCAAGAGATTCGAAAGATTACTTTCCGGCCGTTTCGCCATCATGTCTATTGCCGCATAACCCACAACAGGACTCATCAGAGAGTCCACCGTCGGTTGATATTTGGCAATGAATTGCATAGCAGCCTTGTCGGGCTGACGATCGTAGGTGTTGTCAATAAGGATTCGTGTCCGCTTGATAGAAGTCATCTCATAGTGAGAATGGCAACTACTGAATAGCGCAGCAGTCACGACTACACCTGAAATTATTTGTTTAATGTTTGACATAGAAGTAAGAAAATAAAAAACTTATCAATGCAAAATTACGAAAAAACAATGGTTTTCAATGATTTCAGTCACATCAAATCAAGAAAAGGATGCGAAAAAGCAAAGTAACGAACTGAAAATTTGGACGATAATCAAAAAGTAACTAACTTTGCACCGCTTTCGGCGTAACCGCTTTCATTGCAGAAGAGTTGCAAGATATGTTGCGTTGGAACGACAAACAATATTTAATTATCAAACAATGGATTTAATTAAAGTTGCTGAAGAAGCATTTGCAACCGGCAAACAGTTCCCCGCTTTCAAAGCAGGTGACACCATTACTGTTGGTTACAGAATCGTCGAGGGTACCAAAGAGCGTATCCAGCTCTATCGTGGTGTTGTCATCAAGATATCTGGTCATGGAGACAAAAAGCGTTTTACCGTTCGCAAGATGTCTGGTACCATAGGTGTAGAGCGTATCTTCCCACTCGAATCACCCAACATTGACTCTATCGAGGTGAACAAGCGGGGTAAAGTACGTCGTGCTAAACTCTACTATCTGCGCAAACTTACCGGTAAGGCAGCGCGCATTAAAGAGAAGCGTACCGTTCTTCCAAACGCTTAATTCTACATTAGCGTTTCGACAAAAAGGTATAAAAAGGGATATCGCACTTGCGATATCCCTTTTTATATAATCCACAATCAACCGACAAAAAGAACGCGTGGCCTGCTGAAACGTCATGTGCCGGGCCGCCATTTTTTAGATAATTCACTATGAAAAACTCGTACAAACCACTCATTTATTTTGCGTCAAGATTTTTTTTGTCGCAAATAAGCCAAGCATTTTGACATTTAGCAAAAAGCAGATAAGCAATTAGTAATCAATGGATTGCGCAAAATAACGGAGATTATACCTATCAAAAAACACCGAAAACCACCTAAAAACCATCTAAAAGCTGCCCTTTTAGCAGATGAAAGCATAGCTTTTGGCAAGTGAAAGCATAGCTTTGAGCGTGTAAAAGGGCTGCTTTTAACGTGTAAAAGCTATGCTTTGACCTTGGAATAAACTAAAAATGGCATCGCATAGAGGCTGAAAATGCCCTTTTAACCTCATTTTTCTCTCTAACTGAAGAATTTTAAACGAGCGTTTTTGGTAATATTTTTATACAAAAGGTAAGGCCATTTCGAAAGATTCAACCTAAAAAAAGCTCATTTGTTATGCGAATCTTGACCTTACAATTCTTACCAATAGCGACCAAGCTATACATTCTATGAATGACACAATAAACGATTCATGGACAGCCACTTATAAACTTTGTATTCTTAAAATTTACAAAATAAACCAAACTCATCACAACCAATCGATATTTTTCATATATTTGTAACATCAGCAAAGCAAGACAGGCAAACCTTATTTTTTAAAATATAATACCCCCTTTTTATTCACATCATTGTATCACCTTAAAAAAGCTTTGTATGAGAAATGTATTTTTAGCGTTAATCATGTGCTTTTCTTGCAGTGGTTTCGCGCAGATTTTTAAAGTTGGCTCAATTGACAAGGTCAAAATTCCACTAAGTTTTGACGCGAAAGTTGCGGCAATAAGTCCTCGGGGAGATTATTTGTTGCTTTCAACGCCAACAAATTCCGGACTAACCAAACTTGATTTGCGTACCGGCGAAGCAACCCGCCTGACTGACGCTCAGGGTGCCGGCTATGACGTGAGAATCTCTCCCAACGGACAAACGGTAGTGTTTCGTGAAAACTCTTTCACCCGTGAGCACTTCAAACGCGTAGCTTTACGCTCGATAAACCTTGCCACCGGTAAGGCAAAACAGCTCGTTGCCCCTACGCGCGACTTACAAGGAGTAAGTCTTGAAAATGCAGCCGCAGCAACGGTGACCAAAGGACGGATGGAAGTAAAAGGGGTTGACGGCACAAAGGCACGGATTTCTACACCTGTACTCTCTATCAACAACCGACAACTGATGATTACCCGTAACGGAAAAACAAAAATCTTCTCTCCCAACGGAACAAATAATAGTTATCTATGGCCATCGGTTTCACCCGACGGCAGCAAGATATTGTATTATGTTGCAGGGCTCGGAACATTTGTTTGCAATACCGATGGCAGCAATATAAAGAAGGTTGGCACAATGCGTGCTCCACAATGGTATGGCGACAGCATCGTAGTGGGGATGGACGACCGTGATGACGGCGCGTTTATCTATGCCTCCACCATTGTAGCGGCTACGCTCGAAGGCGATGTTCAGATACTGACCGACAGCTCTGTCGTTGCCATGTACCCCAAGGTTTCGAATTCCACGGGACAAATCGCGTTCTCAACACCCGGCGGCGAAGCCTATATCATCAACGTAACTAAAAAGTAACAGCTATGAAAAAGAATTTACTACTTATCGCAGCTGTGCTATTCACAGTTGTGGGAGCAATGGCTCAGTCCGCAGATAAACTGCGTGTTTACATCAATCCGGGTCACGGAAACTTCGGTCCCAACGACCGACCGGCACCTACGATACCTTATCCCAACCTGCCAGAGACCGGTCGCCCGGGACCATTGGGGTTCTATGAATCGAGTACCAACCTGATGCGCGCACTGCCTATCGGTGAGAAACTGATCAAGATGGGCGTTAAGCAAGAGAACATCATGTACTCGCGCACCGAGAACGGCCCCTATCCCTACGTGGCGGGTTCGCCCGAGAATAAGAAATATGACCGTCCGCTCTCTGAGATTTGCGAAGAGGTGGATGCCAATAATATGGACTTTTTCATCTCTGTACACTCAAATGCGGCCGAAGAAGGTAGTACAACGAACTATCCACTGATACTCTATCGTGGTAGAGACGGCGAGGACGGCGACTTGGCCAAAGGCAGTCGGGCAATGGCACAGGCAATGTGGGCACCGCATTACATGAGTGAACTCGATCCGCAGTCTTACTACAGCAAGACAAACCAGAATATCCGCGGCGACATTTCGTTTTATGGCGGTTCGTCGATACGTCACGGACTGCACGGTGACTACGAGGGATGGCTTGGCGTTTTGAAACATGGCGTACCCGGTTTTCTCATCGAAGGTTATTTCCACACTTACCAGCCTGCTCGCCATCGCGCGCTGAGCAAGGACTATTGTCGGCAGGATGGCATTCGTATGGCGCGTGGTATCTGCGACTATTTCCACCTAACACCCGAAAAGAAGGGATACATCATGGGAACTGTGAAAGACCTTCACGAGAAAATTGTGAATGCTCTTTTCAAGTATTCACCCAATACCAATGACCAATGGCTGCCGCTGAACAAGGCTGAAGTGACGCTTTACAAGAATGATGAAGTCGTAAAGACTTATCGTGTAGACGAGCTTTATAATGGTATTTTCGTATTTGAAGACTTGGAACCGGGCGAATACACCGTGCGTACGACAGCAGACGGCTACAAGACACAGGGAGAATATACCAAATCGGCTACATCGACCGAGTATCAGAAGTTGGTTGATGAGAGCATGGCAAAGATAGAAGTGAAAGCCAATGAGACTTCATATATAAAAGTTTATTTGGAGGCTACAAACTACGAACCACCACAAATTACTTACTATAATTATCCTGACCCCGAACAACCTGCTTATCTCGGCATGCCGGATTCATTCAATTTCAGCAAAGACGACGGCACTGATTATGAGATAGAAGGCACTGTCAGAAAGGTAATTGTGCGTGGCGAATCGACTGTTGTATTAACAGATAACAGCGGAACTCCAGAACTTTATCTCATCAACAATAGCACGAAGAAACTCGTAAAGAAACTCAGCACCAACGGAATAACTGAAGCAGACACGGACAATGCCGGTTTCCACAGTCGTCTGAACGACATTGCTTTCACTGCCGACGGTCAGCTTGTGGGAGTGAACAGTGTTCAATGCCAGTTCAATGATGAGCAGGTAAACGAAGGTTACAAGCGTGGTACGCTGCGCATATTCAAATGGCAAGACTTGGATGCTGATCCGGTAGAATGGCTAACGACACAAAGTTCATGTAATTTCTTCAACTGCGACATGGGCAAAGCACTTGCTGTGAGCGGTGCGTCCAAAGACTGCAAGGTGATAATTGCCGGTACCAACGCGAATGGAACAGCCAAGGGCATCCGCTATCTCATCCTGAATGTTATCGATAATACTATCGTCAGTTCGGTGTTTACAGAGAAAACCATTAACGCAACCAGCAACTTCACCGAGACAAAGCTCGGTGCCGACTACAGACTAGTGGTATCTCCGCAGGCCGATGATCAATGGATTGTAGATGGAAGTAACACTGCCCCCATTGAATTTAAGCCTACCGGCGTGCAGAACACCGACAGCGAAATCATTGGCAGATTGCCAGAAACGGCACTGGGAAGCGAGGCTGAAACAGCGGCATCTACAGGTGCGACTTTCTTCAAGTATGCTAAGCATATCCTTATGGTTGCTCCGTATCTGAACGGAACGGACATTGCAGGCTTAAAACTCTTTGACGTAACCGAAGGCATCGCTACCGCACGATTGATTCAAGCAGAGAATCTGAACCTTGAAACGCCTGTTCCTATCACGTCGGGAATGCTGGTAACTGCCGGCGCAGAAGTGAATGGAGCGGTTCTGAACCTCTATCTGACGATGAACAATAAAGTGGTGAAATTCACTACTGCAGGCGTTCAACAGCCATCTGTGAAAGGAATCTTCGCCTATAATCTGAAAGCTACCGAAGAGAATCAGGCTTACACATTTACTTTCACAACCAACAGCGATGCAAAAGTCGCCCGATTAGTCTTCACCGATGTGAATGATGGAACAGAAACGGGCAGCGTAGACATTCCCAACGTAAAAGAAGGCGACAACAGTATCAGGCTCAGCTATGATGAAATTCCGGGAAACACGGGACAGAAGATGAACTGGGCGGTCAGCGTTACAGGCAATGCCATCTCTTCCATTAATCGAGTGAATCCCAAAGACGCAACAACCACTTATACGAAAGCCTTCTGCGCTGTGGACAAATCTACCGAAAGCGACTATTTCGGCAGAATATACGTAGGCGACAACAACTCTAAGAAAAAAGAAGAAAACGGCATTTACGTCTGCGATGTCAATGGTGTGCGCACCAACAATGCGCCTTATCGTGGCGAACAAGAGTGGGGCAGCAATTACAGATTGGGCATTGACAGTAAGGGTAAATTGTATATTCCCGACTGGAGCGACGACATGGCAGGCGTATACATTGCCGATCCGGCACACATGGACGGCACATTCACTCCATTCTTTATAGGAACGCGCGACAAAGACGGGCTTATCGTCAACGATGGCGAAAAGGTTGGCTCGTCCTCACCTTCGGTTTATGTAGCCGGTAATGGCAGCAACACGAAACTTTACGTCTACCTCGAGGACTTTGGCAATGGGGTCGGAGTTTACGATATCGGTACTTCCGATGGTTCGTTACTCACCACGTGGAACAAGGCACCCAGCCGTTATTTCACCATTCCGGGACAGGCGAACAAGAATGGTAACGTAATTGCAGGACCTGACGGAGGATGTTGGGTTGCACAATATCGTGGTGCGGGTAACAATACCCAAAATGTCCCCTCATTAGTGTATGTAAATAAAGACGGACAGATGACCTTCAGCTCGGGTTCACCTGACTGGAGCGAGAATCTCAATGGCTCTTCCGTATCCGGTTTTGCAGTCTCCAACGATGGCAAGACACTCGTTATCAACGACGGCAAGCGTGTATTGCGTTTCTTTAATCTCACTTGGGAAAACAGCACTCCTACCCTTACACCCAAATACAGCTTTGATGCTGATGGAGAAGATATTTATCAGATGGCATTCGATTATGCGGGCAACCTCATCTGTTCAGGTAAAACGCTCGCCATCTATTCTATTCCGATGGAACAAAATCAAAGTGTCACACCTGCAAAGAAGTCTTCTATCATCGAAAAGAAGGGAGGCACGGACATCGGCGAGACAACAACAGAGAAAACCGTTGTCAGCATTCGCTATGTCAATGTCGAAGGTAGAGTGTCCAGCAAACCGTTCAAGGGCGTCAATATCATCATTAAACAGTATAGTGACGGAAGCCGTGAGACAAAGAAAGTAGTAAAATAAGAGTTTGCGTTTATAGGATTTACAGACGTTATGTTCTAATAACAAACAACATAATATCAGTTCATCCTAAAGATAAGGAAATAAAAAAAGCGGGGCTTGAGCTCCGCTTTTTTTTTCGATTTTAATATCTTTCAATTATGGCAGAGAACGCATGGCGCTGCTGAAACGTCATGTGCGGGGCCGCCACTTTTTGGGTAATTCACCATGAAAAAATCGTACAAACCACTCGTTTATTTTGCGTCAAGAAAAAAGTTTTCGCAAATAAGCCAAGCATTTGGATAGTTAGCAAAAACAGATAAGCAACTAATAATCAACAACTTGCGAAAAACCACCATCTTTTCGTCCACTCAAAGCGCCCCAAAACATCGAAAAAATCGCCTAAAAGCATAGCTTTTGGCAGGTGAAAGCGTAGCTTTTAGCGTGTAAAAAGGCTGCTTTGGCCACGTAAAAGCTATGCTTTTACATCCAGAAAAGGCCAAAACAGTCTGTCGCAAGGGTGAAAAACGCCGGTTCATCTCTATTTTTTGCTCTGGTTGAAGAATTTTCAGAGGCCGTTTTTGTGACAGGAATTTTACATTTCTACGCTGCTACATGAGCCGCCACGTGCCACTACGGTTATGGCATCACACACAATCTAAAAAAATCCGCTCAACCATGATTGCGGTTGAGCGGAACTTTTTATTTATGACGGTTAGCCCGTTGTTCACGATACTTGGCTTTCTGCTTGGCCGAGCCACTACCGTGCGCACCGGTTATATACTTCTTTTTCTTGGCTTTTGTCTTCACTTTGTCGGTCTTTGGGTCGCCCTTGGGTGCTTTTCTAAAGACAATGCCACTTTCTAAAATATCATCGAAACTGTCAGACATATAATAATAATGTTCTATGGATTAATGATGGAACAAACGCACGTGAGTAAACGCCATCGCAATACCGTATTTGTCGCAGGTTTCGATAACATGATCGTCACGAATGCTGCCGCCGGCCTGGGCAATATACGCTACGCCGCTCTTGTGGGCACGCTCTATATTGTCGCCGAAGGGGAAGAACGCGTCCGAACCTAATGCGACATTCGTGTTCTGAGCAATCCAAGCTTTCTTCTCTTCACGTGTCAATGGCGCGGGCTGTTCGGTAAAGAACTGCTGCCAAACACCATCCTGCAACACATCTTCATACTCTTCGCTGATGTATATATTGATCGTATTGTCGCGATCAGCCCGACGAATATCTTTCTTGAACGGCAAATTCATCACTTTAGGACACTGACGCAACCACCATTCGTCGGCCTTGCTGCCTGCCAAACGCGTACAGTGAATACGGCTCTGCTGGCCTGCGCCGATGCCGATAGCCTGTCCGTCCTTCACGTAGCAGACCGAATTGCTCTGCGTATATTTCAATGTAATCAGCGCAATGATCAAATCACGCTTTGCCTCTGCGGTGAAAGTCTTGTTGGCTGTCGGAATGTCTTCAAATAAAGCGTCATCATCAAGTTTCACTTCATTGCGTCCTTGCTCGAAGGTAATGCCAAAGACTTGCTTCTGTTCTATGGGATTTGGCTTATACTCCGGATCAATCTGTATGACATTATAGGCACCCTTGCGCTTGGCTTTCAATATTTCCAACGCTTCGGGCGTATATCCCGGCGCAATCACACCGTCACTAACCTCACGCTTAATCAGCAGGGCCGTAGCCTCATCGCAAATATCGCTCAACGCCACGAAGTCGCCATACGAACACATGCGGTCTGCTCCGCGTGCCCGAGCATAAGCACAAGCCAGGGGCGAAAGCTCAAAATCGACGTCGTCTACAAAATAAATCTGCTTCAAGGTGTCGCTCAGAGGTAGTCCGATGGCAGCTCCCGCCGGACTAACATGCTTAAAACTCGCGGCAGCCGGCTGGCCTGTGGCCTCTTTAAGTTCCTTGACCAGCTGCCATGCGTTCAACGCGTCCAGAAAATTAATATATCCCGGACGACCGCTGACAACCTCAATGGGCAACTCACCCTCGTCGATAAAGATTCGCGAAGGTTTCTGATTTGGATTACATCCATACTTTAATGCCAGTTCTTTCATAAATATATTTGAAATTATTTACTCTTTTTCGATGTTATGCTTCCGTTCTTTCCAAGAGTCAATGTCACTTGTTGCAGATTCTTTTTGGCATGGTCAAAGATAACCGCAGGGTTGATACGCCGCCCTTTAAAGAAGATTTCAAAATGCAAATGCTCTGTGGTGGCTCTTCCGGTGCGTCCTGTCAAGCCAATCACTTCGCCGGCTTTCACCTTTTGACCCACCTTGACGAAGTTTTTCGACTGATGGCTATAAAGCGTTTCAAAGCCATAGCGGTGCTTGATTCTAATGCAATTACCGTAGCCGTAATGAGGTCCGGACATCGTAACAATACCATCAAATGCCGCTACAATCCCATCGTTAGCCTTGGTCTTGATATCTGCACCCGCATGACGGCGCTTGCCACCATACGGACTTATCACATGACCACCCGGAAGCGGATAAGCCCACCGCTCCTGATCCAATGCCGACAAATCCAACTTCAGCTGACTCGTGTCCTCAAAAGAGTCGTCTACAATATCGGGCTCTTCTTCGGTCGACTCAACAGTCGAAATATCTACTAGTTGCCCTTTGCCTTTCTTGCACAACAAGGTGCGCTTCCGCAACTTATGGCTTTTGAATCCCAAGATCGTTTCGGGGTTAATGCGTCCGCCGTTTACCATGATGGCAAAGATTAATTTACCCTGATTGCCATCCGTTCCCACAACGGCAATGGTCTGCCCCGCTTTCACACGTTGGCCCACCTGCGCCATATTCTGCGCATTGTTGCTGTATACGGTTTCTAAACCATTATTATGACGAATAACGATTACGTTTCCAAAACCATCTACCTTGCGGGATAATCTGACAACACCATCAAACATGGCCTTGACTACGTCGCCCGAAGCCGTCGTAATCTCCAGTTGTGAGTTATTGTTGATTAATTTGGCCTTTCCTACGGGTAAGGGAAAGGAATATTCTTTATCGCTTAATATACTGAAATCAATATTAAACGCGTTAGAACGGGCAAACAAGCCCGGAGTTTCTATACTGATCTGCTGCTGCTCGGCTGCGGTAAACTGATTCTTTGTCTGGGCAAAGGCCAACGTCACCATAACGAAGAAGAGGCCTGAAAAGAGAAACCGCATTCGGTGGTTCGTCTTAATTGTAGGTGTCATAAGTTATAGAATTGGTCATTTTAGCATGATAGCCGTATAGATTCGCCCTGAATCTATGCCTAATTTTCTGGCCGAAAAATACTCATTTGATTGGTCATAAGTACACACTGACGACATTTGGATATGGTCTTCTTTCACGCCCGACTGCGTCAGTTGCAGTTGATTGCATCGCGGTAAGTCGATATGCCACTTTTCTTGCATGGTCGCAATCTCGCTCATATCGAAGCCGGCTTGGGCAAAAGCGTCGTACACTTCTTGTCCTACTTCAAAATTCTTCAGACTGATGCCGGGCCCTATAACCGTCTTTATATCCGATGGGTTTGTACCAAAAGCCGCGTGCATGTCAGCCAAAGCCCGACATACTATCTTCGCCACCGTGCCACGCCATCCCGCATGTACGGCCGCAACGGCATGCTGCTTGGCGTCATAGAGCAAAACAGGGATACAATCGGCGGTCGACACGCCAATACAAACGCCCTTTTGATTGGTCATCACGCCATCAACTTTATCCAAAAAAGCAGTCTTTTCTTGATCGGACAACGCAAAAAAATCATTTGAAATCAACCGAACGTCCGTACCATGAACCTGATGAGGTATAATAAGATGAGTGGCGGCTATGCCCAGACGCTCAGCCATCAGTCTTCGATTGGTGAGAACGTCCTGTGCATTGTCGCCACTGAATTCATTTAAATTCAATTCACCATGGTTGCCTTTACTCACCCCACCCTTACGAGTCGTTGAGAAAGCCACCACTCCTTCGGCCATGTGATATGATGTTACGACCGGTTTATTCATATTCAAAGTCGTCAAGTTCCTCTACGTCTTCTACTTCTGCGTCATCAATAAACTCTATTTCCACGTCAGCTCCTTCGGCGAGAAGTTCTTCCGAGAATCTCGACATGTCTTTATCTCTGTGCACAAGGGTATCTTCTGAGGTTATCTCTTGCAACTTATTGCTCTCGCTGTTCAGTTCCTTCCAGAGTATGTCCTTCAGTTCGGGTAATCCCTTGCCCGTTACCGATGAGATGAAAATAACCGGCAAATCATGAGGCAACGTTTCTTTGAGCATCTCAATGAGTTCGTCATCCAGCAAGTCACACTTGGTAATGGCCAACACCCTATGCTTATCCAACATTTCGGGGTTAAACTGTTTCAACTCATTGAGTAGAATTTCATACTCTTTTTTAATGTCATCCGTATCTCCGGGAACCATAAAAAGCAGCAATGAGTTGCGCTCTATATGACGCAAGAAGCGCAGTCCTAAACCTTTTCCTTCGCTGGCTCCTTCGATAATACCGGGAATGTCGGCCATCACAAAGCTCTTCTGATCATGATAACCCACGATGCCTAATGACGGTTCCAGTGTTGTAAAAGGATAATTCGCGATCTTGGGTCGTGCGCTCGACAGCGAAGATAGCAATGTTGATTTACCTGCATTGGGGAAACCTACCAGTCCGACATCAGCCAACAGCTTCAGTTCCATGATGATAGTCATTTCCTGCATAGGTTCTCCGGGCTGCGCATAGCGTGGAGCTTGATTGGTAGATGTGCGGAACTGGAAATTGCCCAGCCCTCCTCTACCACCTTTCAGCAGCACAACTTCCTGACCATCATACGTAACATCGCAGATATATTTGCCTGTTTCGGCATCATAAACCACCGTTCCGCAAGGCACGTCAATGTATTGGTCTTTACCATTCGTGCCATGGCATTTGTCGCGTCCGCCGTTTCCGCCGTGCTCCGCAAAGACATGGCGTTGGTATTTCAAGTGCAACAGCGTCCAATAATTATGATTACCTCTGAGAATAATGCTTCCTCCACGTCCTCCGTCGCCGCCATCAGGACCGCCATTAGGCTGGTATTTCACATGGCGCAGGTGCATAGAGCCTCTGCCGCCCTTACCGGAACGACAGTATATCTTAACATAGTCGACAAAATTACTTTCCATATACAGGGAAAAATTGGAGGGATAAAACAAAGAATGGGTGTCGTTGAATAGTCTTAACAAATGATACTATTCATCAACACCCATCAATCAAAACCTATTTAAAGATTATCTATTACGTTGCAAATACGAGCGAAAATGTCATCTACCGTACCAATACCTTCTACATGATAATGTACGCCTTCACCTTCATACCAACCAATCAGCGGAGCGGTCTGTGTATGATATACGTTCAGACGCTTTCTGATGGTTTCTTCATTGTCATCGCTGCGACCGCTTTCCTTACCCCGGTTGATCAAACGGGCCATCAACTCCTCTTCGGGTACGGAAAGTTCAATCATGGCAGCAATCTTATGACCACGTTCTGCCAGCATTTTCTTCAATGCCTCGGCCTGTGGTGTGGTACGTGGGAAGCCATCAAAGATAACTCCTTTATGATCTGTTCCAAAGCTATCATAAACACTGGCCAGAATATTCACCATCAAATCATCAGGAATCAATTGACCGTTGTCAATATATCCTTTAGCAGTCTTGCCTAATTCTGTACCATTCTTGATTTCGCTACGCAGCACATCGCCCGTAGAGATATGGCCCAAGCCATACTTCTCAATGATTTTGTCGCTCTGTGTGCCCTTACCTGCACCCGGAGCTCCGAAAATTACAATATTCTTCATCTCTTATTATTATATAATTCTACTCATCCAATACGTAAATGTCACGCAGTTGACGCCCCTGTCGGTCATAATCTAAACCATAGCCCACGATAAAGTCGTTAGGAATTTCCATGGCGACATATTCAATATTCAATGGTACCTGCAGTTTATCTGGCTTCACGAGCAACGAACAAATATGAACAGACTTAGGATTGCGTGTTCCCAGCGATTCTATCATTTGCTTCATAGTAGTACCTGTGTCGACAATATCCTCTACAATAACCACGGTACGGCCAGTCAAATCCTCATTTAAACCGATTACTTCCTTGATTTTACCGGTAGAAGTGGTTCCTTGATAAGAAGCCAGCTTTACAAAAGAAATCTCACAAGGGATGGTGATGTTACGCATAAGGTCGGCTGCAAAAATAAAAGAACCGTTCAGCACAGCCAATAATAACGGATTCTTACCCTCCATGTCTTCATTAAGTTTTTCGGCTACAGCCTTTACACGTTGTTGGATTTTATCTTCAGGTATAAACGTTCTGAACGTTTTATCCAAAATTTTAATTTTACGCATAGCTGGGAATTGTATAATTTGGTGCAAAAATACGAAAAAACTATGTAACATCATTACCGTTTTGCATTAATTTTGTAAATTTGCAACCTATGAAGATTTTCACCGGTGCTCAGATTCACGAGCTTGATAATTACACGATAGAGCATGAACCTATCGCCTCTATCGACCTAATGGAACGCGCCGCAAAAGCTCTTTCATTTGCGATTTGTGAGCAATGGCCGGCAACGGTGCCAGTTGTAGTCTTCGCCGGACCGGGCAATAACGGTGGCGACGCATTGGCTGTAGCCCGATTACTTGCCATCAAGGGCTACCAAGTAAGTGTTTACCTTTTTAATATTCACAACAAACTGTCGCCAGATTGTGCCGTTAATCGCCAGCGGGCCATAGACTGCCACCAACTTCATACCTTTAACGAAATCACTCTCAACTTTGATCCTCCTCAGCTCGACAAGAACACTCTTGTCGTAGATGGTCTTTTCGGCTCCGGACTCAACAAACCTTTAGCCGGAGGCTTTGCTTCGCTCGTCAAATATATCAATAGCGCGCCCTGCAAAGTCGTGAGTATTGATATCCCTTCAGGCCTGATGACTGAAGACAACACGTATAATATTCACGTCAATATTATTCAAGCCGATCTTACACTGACGCTGCAACAGAAGAAACTGTCCATGCTCATGGCTGATAATCAGCAGTATATTGGCCGATTGAAGGTGCTTGACATCCGACTTTCTCCCGATTTTATTCGCCAAACAAAGGCTCATTATACCATTGTCGAGGAAAACGACATCCGTTCTTTGCTACGTACGCGAAGCGATTTTGCCCACAAAGGCAACATGGGATCAGCCATGCTCATCGCCGGCAGCTATGGTATGAGCGGCGCTGCCACCCTTGCAGGCCGAGCCTGTCTGCGTTCCGGTGCCGGTAAAGTGTATCTCCACACACCTAAATGCAACTATTCTATTCTCCAAACGAACGTGCCCGAGGCCGTCATGAGCATTGATAAGGAAGAAACTTATTTCTCCCAACCCATCAACACAGACGATATCGACGCTCTCGGAATAGGGCCGGGACTGGGCAAACACGAAAACAGCGCCATCGCTATGATAGCCCAGATCCGTGCTTGTCAATGTCCGGTGGTGCTCGATGCGGACGCAATCAATATATTGGGCAACCATCGTGCATGGATGCAACAGCTGCCACAAGGTATTATCTTGACACCACACCCCGCCGAGTTCGACCGCCTCACAGGCACAGAAAGCAATGATTGCTACGATCGATTGGTAAAAGCACGCGACATGGCACAGCATTTCGGTGCCTACATCGTACTGAAAGGGCATTATTCCGCACTCTGCCTGCCCGACGGACACGTCATTTTCAATTCAACCGGCAACAGCGGCATGGCCACTGCCGGCTCTGGCGACGTGCTCACCGGCATCATCACCGGACTATTGGCTCGCGGCTATCAGCAACGAGAAGCTTGTCTCTTAGGCATGTATCTGCATGGGCTGGCCGGCGACATCGCTATCAAGGACTTAGGTAAAGAAAGTCTCATCGCAAGTGATCTCATTCAATACCTGCCCAAGGCATTTATGCGCATCAATGATTAACGGAATTTCGCTTCTCCGCTAATCCAACTCCAAACATTAAGAAAATATCACCATCATAATTTATGAAAAAGCTCATTATCGTTACACTCATGGCTGCCTGCTGTTTCATACCGGCCATGGCACAGGAACCCGTCAATGGCGCAACATACTTTTTGCCTAAGACGGGCGTTAAGTTTAAATTGCTCATCGAAAAAAGCACCTATACGCCCGGAGAGATGGCTAATTATGCCGACCGTTATATGAAATTAAGCAACGTGGGTATGCAACCACAAACTCAATATCGCTTAATTCGGGTAAACATTCATGCCATAGGACTGCCTGATTCTACCAAACAATTCACGGCTCTGATTGATAAGAAGCACAGTATTATTAGTCTTGACCGTGACGAAAACGGAGTGCTCATGGCCGTTAACGACAAGTCTGTACGCCCAACACCACCCCAACCTTTCCGGCCCGGCCCTAAAACTACGCCGCCGAATCCACGCGATTTCTTTACCGAAGATATTCTTGCCGCAGGCAACAAGCCACGCATGGCCGAACTCATCGCGCAAGAAATAACCGATATCCGTGAAAGCCGCAATCTACTCACGCGCGGCGAAGCTGAGTTTATGCCCAAAGACGGCGAACAGCTTAAGATTATGCTGGCACAACTTACCCGCCAAGAGAAAGCCTTGCTGCAGGCCTTCCAAGGCACAACGCAAGTAGACACGCTGGAACAAGAGATAACGTTCATACCACAGAAAGACGGAGAGAAAACGCTTCTGTTCCGTTTCTCAAAACATTATGGCCTCGTCGAAGCCGACGATCTAAGCGGCAATCCCTACTTTGCTCAAGTAGAAGACCTCCGCACCGTGCAAACCATAAAGCCCATGATAGCGTATGACGGAAAGAAATCGAAAGACGACTGCGGTATAGCGGTCAATCTACCCGGAAAAATCAAGATTACCCTCATTGATTTCACAGAGCCTCACTATACATTTGAACTCTACGCAGCCCAGTTCGGTCGTGTAGAACCGCTCAGTGGCGAACTCTTCGGCAAGAAATTCACCACGCATCTGCTGCTCGACCCTGTCACCGGCAATGTAAACCGACTGGAAACAGAGCCACTCGACAAGTAAAAGTCTATTCTTTAAAACGTTTTAGCCGAAGGCAATAAACAAAACAAAGGGCGCGGGCCATGTTTCACAACACAGCCCGCGCCAAATTTTAGATTTAGAGATACATATTTGTTAAGTTGTTGGGGTGTTGAGGTGTAAAAATGTCAGTGGCCGAAAAGGGTAACTATTCATCCCCACACCCTTACACCATCACAACACCCTCACGGCTTCGGCCCTACCGCCGGCTTCGTCGTTGTCGTCTTTGTCTTTTCAAAAGGAAAGAGCGACCCGTCTTTGTTCATGCCCACCCACATCGTTTTGAGTTTGCCGTCTGGCTCGGTCTGACCTTTGATGGCCAACTGATAGTGGCGCTTGGCACCTCTTCCCTCGGTCTTGCCTGTGAACGACAGACTGCCTTTTTCCAATTTCAGCCGCTCTTCCAGGTCCGCAAACCCCTTTTTCAGCATTTCCTCCTTCTCTTTGGCCGTAGGCCGTGGAGCCGCCTTCTTCTGCGCCATGCTCTGTTTGTGCGTGGTTTTGAAGTGCTCGCTTTCCTGGTTCATGCGGTCTACCAGTCGCTCAATCAGCGCACGGTCTTCATCGGTCGTGGCAAAGAGATAGCTGGCCTCGATGTAGCGGCAAACGGCGGCAAAAACGGCATCGGTTTGCGGGCGAACTTCGGTCAGCGCGGGCAATTTCCGCTCTACGGCCTTCTCTTGCCGTGTGGCATAAGTCTGCTGAAACTCATCGTTCACGCCCTTCAACTCCGTCGTGACGGGCGCCAATCCCAGTGCCGTCACCTCACTGCCGAACCGCTCCAAATCTTTCAACAATCCGCGCACCTCGGCCGTTTCAGCGTCGACAGCCTTGAATTGTATGCCGGTATAGACGCCAAACGCCTTGTCCAACGCTTTCGCCGCGTCGCGCACCGCCTGCACGGGCGATTTCAGCTGCGCCCGCACCACGCCGAAGAGGTTGGTCAGCAAGTCGTCACGCTGCTTGTCGAGCTCCTTCATCTGCTCGGTCTGTACCGTGGCCGTCGCCTGCTTGTTCAGTTCTGTTTCCAATTCCAGGCAGTCGGCCCAAATCTTCAACAGCTCGTCCGTCAGGTGCAACTTCTGTTTGTCTACGGCTTTGACCAGTTCGTACACGTTGAATTGGAACTGCAAATGATGCGAGTTGGTGAAATGCCCACAATCATTTCCCGAGATTCTAAGAATCTTCGGCAGCTGCAAGGGTTTCATTTTTGTTTTCATTCTGTTTTAAATTATGGTTAATAAATAATGAAAATGGGCGCCGGAATGTCGCCATCCGGCGCCCAAAATTGTTTTTCTGTGTTTCTGCGTCACGCTTTAGGACCAAAAAACCTTTTTTCGCGTTTCCGCGTCACGCTTTAGGACCAAAAATCCTTTTTTTGCGTTTCTGCGTCACGCTTTAGGACCAAAAATCCTTTTTTTGCGTTTCTGCGTCACGCTTTAGGACCAAAAATCCTTTTTTTACGTTTCCGCGTCACGCTTTAGGACCAAAAATCCTTTTTTTGCGTTTCCGCGCCGCGCTTAGGACCAAAAATCTTTTTTTCATGCTACTGAGCGACTCCGTAAGACTGATTTTCTTGTCGTTCCACGTTTTGAATACCCCCCAAGCTACTCATTCTACATTCAGGCACACGACGGAAAGACGAAAAAAAAATCGTCCCACGCCGCAAACCATGTGGAGCGTGGGACGAAAGATTTTCTGAAAGCGCTCTGCACTCTTATGCAAAAAGAGCGTTTTCAGGTGACAACTCCAAATCCCTGCGGTTGTTTTTCGTTTCCGTCGTGTGTCAGTATGTCAAAGAGCGAGGGGGGGAGATTAGGGAAGCTGCCTGTATGGCGGCTCCCCTGATTTTTTCACAGATTGCCGTCTTTGTCTCGGCTCCACGCGTCGGTATCGAACCAGCCTTGTTTGGCATCGCCCATACCACCGCCCGACTCGCCACCGGTATGGCCGTTGCCACCGCCGTCGCCAAGGTCGCCGCCCGATTCACCACCTGTGTGCCCGCCCAGAAACGAGCCGCAGAGCATCTGGGTCGTGCCGGGCTGGATGAGGATTACGCTCATCTCGGGGCTTTGATAAGCCCGTTTCTTTGCTTTGTTGTTGTTCATATTTCTAATGTTTTTGGGGTGAATATGCAATTATTTCTTTTAGGCCATAACGCTGCTTACTCGGCCACGGGGCGTATGCCGATTCCGAAGCCTCGGGCAACAATGCTCCATGTACGCATCTGGTCTCGCATTCCCCACATGCATGTTCCGCTGTGTCTATAGTTCGCATTGGCCGTCCACAGCCAGAAGTGAGTCATCCTGCCGCCATAGCCCATGTTACCGGATGCGCGGTATCCTGTCGTGGGGAAATAGAGCTTTCCAGTAGGAGAGGCAGGGGCACTAAACTCGAAGCCTTGGATGGCGTTGAAACGCGCCTCACCGTTGCCACCCACGACTTTGCCCAAAGTGAAGCACTGAAAGCTACCGACTGGGGGCACCTTACAGCCTACCGGAGTGGGGTCGTAAACGGTCTTGACAACTGTGGGACTATAAGGGCCGTCCTGCGCAGGGTCGTTGGCCGACCAGTAGTTATTCTTCCGGTTTGCCGGCTCCCAATCTTCTATACCGTTGTTGTCACTTTGCAAGAAGAACGACCTTGGAAACCTAATATGCTTCCAGATATCCACCGGTCGTCCACTGCTGTTGATGCTTCCCTCCATCGGATTGATGCTGGGGAAAGCGTCCTTGCGGCCGAACTGGTAGAGCGTGGCATAGCCGCGAATATAGGTGGTGGCAGGATCCTGGCTGATCCAAATGACGGCCGACTTTTTGGGGCCTGTTGTCTGCATAACGGCTACGCCTACACTACGGGTTGTCTCATAGGTGGTGGCGCTCCATGCCGTGTACTTCCATCCGAGGGTTTCCTTGGTAAAATACCGGGTGTAGTCTCCGCCCGCAACAGGTATCTTGTCGAGCACGTCATCGGGGGCAAACCACAGATGGTAGCTCCAAAGCGTGTTGTTCCAGGCATCGGTTACAGCCAGCACCACGTTTCCCTGCCTCATTTGGGCCTGCGTCACCTGAAAGGTGAGGGAGTACCCGTCGGCACTGACAGCAGGATTGCTCACAAGGTTCGTTTCGTCAGCCCATACCACATATACTCCTACAGGCCGGTATCTGGCCACAATCCACGGATTGTTGATAGCCTGCGCAAAGGCATCATGAAAATTCCGCATGAGCTGGTCGCTGGTGGAAGTGGACTGGCTGATGTAGGCGTTTGTATTTTCAACGCCATTTTTGATAGCATTGCCGTAAACGAGCGGTAGTGTGTAATATCCAGGTGCGGAGATAATATAGCTGTTGGCCGTGTTCCTTGCCGTGGTATTGCCCTTGATATCGTGGAGAGACAGGTCGTAGGGTGCAGCAGCCGTTCCCTTGGCCGGTGCGTTCTTCAGTTGGTTGTTGCGCCAGGTTACCTTGTCGGCCAAATAGTCTATCCTGACCGTGGCCACGCCCTGCTCGGCCGCTGTTCCGCCGTTGCCATTCGATTTTGTCAAACCTGTGAGCCAGGCGGGCGGCGTGGCTTGCCATGTGTTGTCGTAGTAATAACCAGTAACAGTCCATGGCACGGGTTGTACCGTGCCGTCGGGTGCTCGTCGGTAGCTGGTTACGCCGTAAGCCCCGGTAACATTCGAGTTGTAGGGAACAACGGCCGGCGATGAGGCCGTGAGCTGCCAATCCCAGTCGCTCGTCGAACTGTTGGACAACTTGTAAGTCTTGGTGGTCCATGCTTTCCATTCGCCTTTCAGGGTAGCGGTGATGGCCTTGCCGTTGGTGAAATAGATTTTAGCCTTAATGCCCTTGCCGGTCAATTGTTGCGGTATCATCAGGAACGTGTGGTTGGGACCGGTAATCTCGCTGTTGACGGCCTTGGCTGTGGAAAGGCTCACACCGTCAAGAGTAAAGGTTTGCGGGGTATTCTGTCCGTTCCATTCGGTTCCGTCATAAGAGAATCGTGCTTTGCTGCAAGCCCCGATGATTTCTACTTTATAGATGGTCCAGTTCCACGACAGGTTATCGCCCACGGCAAACTTCACGGCAGTGAGGGCGTGCCCGAAGTAAAGCGGAACAGTAGGGGCCACTCCGCTGTTGTCGTAGTTGATGACCGCATAGCAAGCCATGAAATCCTTTTGGTTATGCACATTCGGGTTGACGGTGAAATCGACATAGGGAGAACCGGGAGAAGTTGTCGACGATGCCTGAATATCGGCTCCGTTATGGTAAGGATAATAAGGGAAAAAGATAAGCTGTCCGATATTCTTTTTCCATCTGTATGTGTTGTACAGCGTGCCGTTGGGACGCACCCGCTCGTTGTGGAAATACCAGTTGTTGGTATTGCTTCGCCAAGCGTGCAGGCCGAAATCGGCATCGATGAATGTTTTCACCGTACCACGCGTCATCACCTCGTTGCTGTTGCGCTTCACGGGATTTACGCCATCGACGGTGGTTTCTATTAAACAGAGACTGTCAGCTCCCTCTACATCGATCTTTTCGATGGGATAAGTTTGCTTCGGTATCGCGATCGGTAGGCTTGCTCGTGTGCCGCCTTCTGCCTCGGGAGCATCCTGCACGTCGCGTACGTCGAACGTTATTTCCATATCTTCCTTTTGCGAATCGTGCTCGTTGCCCAACTCATTGTAGGCGCACGAAATTACCATGAACAGGGTGGCGAGAGACAACATCTGCATGGCAACGCTGAATGGGTGAAAATTATTCCATTTTGTTTTCATACTTCCTTTTTTAATGTTTTTACTTGAGTTTTTTTCTTTGCCCTCTGTTTTCATCGGGCATTCTGTTGGCTTGTCGGCCGTTTAGACTCACTAAAGTAGGATTATTCCTCCTCCCACTTCCAAAGATTAAATTGTTTGGCTGGCGCACCATTGTTTTCGTCGTCCAAATCCGTGTCATTATTATCAACCCCGGGAGGAACTACGATGGGAGTCGTGCCGATGGGCGGGCTCCCAGCAAGAATAGTGTTTTTGCTCTCTACAACTATGCTCTCGCAGTTGGGGCAGACATAGGGCTGCCTGTGCTTTGTAGGTTCGTTTTTTGATTTCATGTTTATACGCTTCATTTTAATTTGGATTTAACTTGCTTTTTGAAGTGCTTAAAAGGCGCTTATTCCCTTTTCGCACAGCTGCGAAAAAGGCACGAGAAGTGAAGCAAAGGAAACTCCGGAAAGTCCTTTGCTTATGGGGCTGCGCGAGGCAAACCACACGCGCGCGTACGATGTATGTTTTAGAGGGAGGTTATGCCAGTGGCTTGAGAGAGAGAGAGAAGCAAATTATTTGGAACTACCAAATAATTCGACCACTTTTTTACAAGAAAATTGCGATTTTCTTGCGCTGCCAATATGCCGTTACGAAAGCCGTATCGCATGGGAAGTGTGTATGTCTCTATCGTTCTCAACTTTCGTTTTGTTTAAAAATCGTGGGCAAAGGTATGGAATCTTTTTGGATTGAGCAAGGAAAACGAATGATTTTTAAAAGATTAGGGGAGGAACCAGTAAAACCAGCCAATACCATTCCTTACTCACCTTATTTATATTTTCTTCTACATATATTCTACCCCTTGCAGGAAAACTCGCTGCACAAGAGGGCTTGTATAAGCGTATGGAATAAATTCAATGGAAGGGATTGGGGCAGTAATAAAGAAGTTGGCAACCTTTCCTCGGGTGATAGAACCATAGTTTTCACTCAGCCCCATGGCACAAGCACCATTAAGAGTGGCGGCATTGATGGCTTCAGCAGGCATCAGTCGCATCTTGATACAGGCCAGTGAAACGACGAATTTCATATCACCGGAGGGCGTGGAACCGGGATTATAGTCGCTGGCAAGCGTTAATGGAAGTCCACGATCTATCATTTTACGTCCTAAAGCAAAAGGCATATTCAAGAAAAACGATGTTCCCGGAAGGGCTGTCGGCATGGTCTGACTATTCAACAGCAGGTCTATTTCCTCTTCGGTCATACTCTCCAGATGGTCTACCGACAGCGCGTGGTGTCGCACACCTACCTCCACGCCGCCCGATGAAGCCAGTTCATCTGCGTGAATCTTCGGCCGCATGCCATAAACCGCACCCGCTTCAAGAAGGCGTGCGGTTTCTTCGGGGGTAAAGAAGCCCGTATCACAGAACACATCGATAAAGTCTGCCAACTTCTCCGCGCCCACAGCAGGTATCATTTCGTTAATTATCAAGTCTACATAGTCACTTTGTCTACCTTTGTAAGCTCGTGACACGGCATGCGCGCCCAAGAATGTTGAAACCACTTTTACACGTGTTGTCTCTTTGATACGCCGAATAACACGAAGCATCTTCAACTCATCTTCGGTATTAAGTCCGTATCCGCTTTTGATTTCCAGGCAACCCGTACCCTTCCGAACCACCTCATCTACCCGCTTCATCGCTTGCTGATAAAGCTCTTCTTCACTCATTTCGTGAAGCCGATCGGCAGAATTGAGAATACCACCTCCCCGCTGTGCAATCTCCGCATAGCTGAGTCCACGAATCTTATCTACAAATTCCTGTTCACGACTGCCCGCATAAACAATATGCGTATGGGAGTCGCACCATGACGGAAGTACGGCACCGCCTTGCGCGTCGATAACCTCCACGCCGCCGATCGGGCTGGGACAGTCCGTCATTTCTCCGTAATCCGCAAATCGTCCGTCCTCAATCACCAGATAAGCATTGGCGATGGTATTGAGTTGTCCCATTTCCTTACCTTTCAAGCAGCGTTTTCCATCATGCCCCACACCGGCAAGGAGTCCTATGTTTGTTACGAATCGTTTCATTATATCATTGCTTTTTCTCAACACTCCCCTCTCGCAGTGGAAAGGGGAAGCGAGATGAAAAACTTATTTTCTTAAAAAATCTACCGATTTGGCAATATGCGGCGCCATAAACTCGTCGTTGTCGATGAAGGGCACTTCCTTGCGGTAAGCCTCATGAATGGCTTCAATGGCTGGAGAAGACTTCAACGGCCGACGGAACTCCAAGGCCTGGGCGGCATTGAACAACTCGATGGCCAACACACGCTCCGTATTCAGTACCACCTGATACAATTTTGTGGCCGCATTGGCACCCATACTGACATGATCTTCCTGTCCTTGCGACGAAGGAATGCTGTCTACCGATGACGGCGTACACAGGGTTTTACTCTGACTGACGATAGAAGCCGCCGTGTATTGCGGTATCATGAAACCACTGTTTAGCCCGGGTTTGGCAACCAGGAAACTGGGAAGGTCGCGCGTTCCCGATACAAGTTTGTAGGTGCGACGTTCAGAAATGTTGCTAAGTTCGCACAGAGCGATGGCAAGAAAATCCATCGGTTGTGCGATAGGTTCGCCATGAAAGTTTCCCGCAGAGATAACAAGATCCTCGTCGGGGCATACCGTCGGATTGTCTGTGGCCGCATTCACCTCTATGTCGATCACGGATTTCACGTAGGCAATGGTGTCTTTCGAGGCACCATGAACCTGCGGCATGCAACGGAAAGAGTAAGGATCCTGCACATTCACCTTGGGTTGCCTAATCAGTTCACTACCTTCCAGCAGTTCGGTAATCCGTGCGGCCGTTCTAATCTGTCCCTGATGAGGACGCACGGCATGCACGGCATGGGTGAACGGCTCAATCCTACCATCGTAGGCTTCCAACGACATGGTGCCGATTTTGTCCGCCCAGTCGCTCAGTCGCTCGCTTTGCAAAAGTGCCCACACGGCAAACGCGTTCATATTCTGCGTTCCGTTGAGCAAGGCAAGCCCTTCTTTAGAAACAAGTTGAATCGGTTGCCAATTCATTTTCTCCAGAATCTTCGCGCCGGAAACGATTTCCCCTTCGTATTCCACTTCTCCCATACCTATCAAAGGCAATGCTAAGTGGGCCAAAGGAACAAGGTCGCCCGACGCGCCCAACGACCCTTGCATGTACACGATGGGATAAATGTCGTTGTTGAAAAAGTCTATCAATCGCTCTACGGTCTGCAACTGGCAACCTGAATAGCCATAGCTGAGCGACTGAGCCTTCAGCAACAGCATGATTTTTACAATCTCATTAGGCACCCGTTCGCCTACACCGCAAGCATGAGACATCATCAGATTCTTCTGCAACTGGGCCAGACGATCCTTGTCGATGGATATTTTGCAGAGCGAACCGAATCCTGTCGTCACACCATAAATCGGTTTTTCGGACTCTTTTATTTTGTTATCGAGATATTCTCTACAACGAATGATGCGCTGTCGTGCGTCTTCCGATAGTTCGAGCTTTGTGCCATTCTTTATGATTACGCCTATTTGTTCTATAGAAAGGTGCTTGGCACTGATTTGATGAATCTCGTCCATAGTTCTTATAAGTGATGTTTAGGATTATAAATTAAGGTTATTAAAATATTGTGTCGATGACTTCATCGTCTACGAGGTTCGGAAGGGTCACACAAAGGTTGGGCGTACGCTCCATTTCCCGGCGGATAGCGTCCATCGAACCTGCGTTACGGGCCCAGCTACGGCGAGCAATTCCGTTATTCACATCCCAGAGAAGCATCTGTCGGATGTGTCGCTCGGCGTCTTCACTGCCATCTACCACCATTCCGAAACCACCATTAATGACCTCTCCCCAGCCTACGCCGCCACCATTATGGATAGACACCCACGTGGCGCCACGGAACGAATCGCCAATTACGTTCTGAATAGCCATGTCGGCACAGAACTGCGAACCGTCGTAGATATTCGAAGTTTCACGGAACGGAGAGTCCGTACCCGAAACATCGTGATGGTCTCTGCCGAGCACAACAGGGCGCGAAATCTCACCTTTACGTATCGCTTCGTTGAACGCTAAGGCTATTTTTGTACGCCCTTCGGAGTCGGCGTAGAGGATACGGGCTTGCGAACCCACTACCAAATGATTCTTGCCGGCCTCCTTTATCCAGTGAATATTGTCGTCGAGTTGGCCGATAATGTCGGGCGTAGCAGTCTTCCGAATCTCCTCCAGCACCTCTGTAGCGAGACGATCGGTAACTTCCAAGTCCTTCGGATCGCCCGAAGAGCATACCCAACGGAACGGGCCGAAACCGTAATCGAAGAACATCGGGCCCATAATATCCTGCACGTATGACGGATAAAGGAACGTTCCGTCGTCCTTAACGATGGCTGCTCCTGCACGACTTGACTCTAAAAGGAAAGCGTTTCCATAATCAAAGAAGTACATACCACGAGCCGTCAACCGGTTGATGGCAGCCACCTGACGGCGCAACGATTCCTGAACCTTCGCCTTGAAGAGCGCCGGTTCTTCCGCCATCATGCGCTTAGACTCTTCCAACGTGAGGCCTACGGGATAATAACCGCCGGCCCAGGGATTGTGGAGCGAGGTCTGATCACTGCCCAAGTCCACACGTATATTCTCCTCCGCTAGCCGTTCCCAAAGGTCAACCACGTTGCCCACGTATGCCATAGACACCGTGCGCTTCTCCTCAACGGCCTTCAACGCGGCCGGAATAAGTTCGTCGAGCGAAGTATGAAGCTCATCCACCCACCCTTGGTCGTAACGCTTTCGCGCTGCCAGTGGGTTGATTTCAGCGGTAATGCTAACCACTCCGGCGATGTTACCGGCTTTGGGCTGCGCGCCCGACATCCCTCCCAGTCCGGAAGTGACGAAGAGCATGCCCTTGATACTGGTCTCACCGGCCTTCAGTCGTTTGCGTGCGGCATTCAGAACGGTAATCGTTGTGCCGTGAACGATGCCCTGTGGTCCGATATACATGTATGAACCGGCTGTCATCTGGCCGTACTGACTGACCCCGAGGACGTTGTAGCGTTCCCAGTCGTCGGGCTTCGAGTAGTTAGGAATGACCATTCCGTTGGTCACCACGACACGTGGCGCATTCCGATGCGAAGGAAACAGGCCGAGCGGATGGCCCGAATACATGACGAGTGTCTGCTCATCGGTCATCTCACTCAGGTATTTCATCGTCAGGCGATACTGCGCCCAGTTCTGGAACACCGCGCCATTGCCGCCATAAGTAATCAGTTCGTGCGGATGTTGCGCCACAGCCTTATCGAGATTGTTCTGAATCATCATCATGATAGCTGCTGCCTGTTGCGACTGATGTGGATATTCGTCGATCGGACGGGCGTACATCTCATAGGTAGGACGGAAACGATACATATAGATACGACCATACAGGCGCAGCTCTTCGGCAAACTCTGGAGCCAACGCAGCGTGAAACTTCTTTGGGAAATAGCGCAACGCGTTGCGAAGAGCCAGCTTCTTATCCTCGGCCGTGAGTATGTCCTTACGCTTGGGCGCATGATTGATGGTGGTATCATAGGCCTGTGGTTCTGGTAAAATGTCGGGAATGCCGGCACGGATGTCGGCTATAAAAGCTTCTTTGTTCATATTTGTTTAGGTTTTAGTTCATTGAAGATGGGTATATGGTTATTGTTCTTTGGGGGGAAAGGAGGTTCTGGGGGAGATAAGGAGTTTTTTGGGGGAGTTAAGGAGTGGCTTTGGGGAGTTAAAGAGTTTCTTTGGGGAGTTAAGGAGTTAAAGGGAGTTATCGCTCGCTAAGCTCGCTGAGGAGTTAAGACAAAAGTTTTATTG
>CAUURC010000022.1:0-35399 GCA_963547405.1 uncultured Prevotella sp. | reverse complement strand
GTTAAAGGGAGTTAAGGAGTTAAAGGGAGTTAAGGAGTTAACGGGAGATAAGATATTGGTCTTTTGCCGGAGTTTCTTTGGGAGTTATTGTAAGATATATCTTCAATCGGCAGGAGTATTGTCTTAACTCCTTAACTCCCTTTAACTCCTTATCTCCTCCTATTACAATTTCCACGCTACCGCTTTTTGGTACTCGTTCCACATATTATAATAGAGTGCCTTCCGGGCTATCAGCTGCTCGTGCGTGCCCTGTTCGGCTATGCTACCACCGTTCATCACCACGATGTTGTCGGCATCCTGCACAGTGGTTAGCCGGTGGGCGATCATCAGTACGGTCTTGCCGTTGGTGAGATGCGAGAGGGCCTGACGGATGAGATGTTCGTTCTCGGGATCGGCAAAGGCTGTCGCTTCGTCGAGCACCACGATGGGCGCGTTCTTTAGAATGGCACGGGCAAGAACGATGCGCTGCTGTTCGCCGCCTGAGAGGTAAGTACCTTCGGCTCCGATTACGGTATTCACTCCTTCCGGCAGACGATCGATGATTTCGCGGCTCTGCGACAGGTCAATGGCGCGGTTCACCGCATCGACGGTTGCTTTGGGACTGCCGTAGCGGACATTCTCCAATATCGTGGTCTTGAACAGGCGGGTATTCTGAAAGACGAACGACACGCTACGCATCAGTTCGGCCTTGTCTATCTGTCTCACATCGATACCGCCGATGGTCAAAGAGCCTTCACGCACGTCCCAGAAACGGGGAATGAGCCTTGCGATGGTGGTCTTTCCGCTGCCTGACGCACCGACGAGGGCTACTGTTTTGCCTTCGGGGATGGTGAGGTCGATGTGGCTTACGGCGTTTTGCTCAGCTCCTTCGTAGCGGAATGATACGTCATGGAGTCGGACGTCGAACATCGTGGGCTTTGCCGGCGTTACGCTGTCGGGGAGTGGGGAGGCGGAAGTGAGGTTCTCCAAGCGGTCTACGGCTTCGTTTGCCAAGAAGAGATTCTGGCTGAGGTGCATGGCTTTCATCACGTTGACTGAGATAACCGGCGCAATCACAACGTAGAGAAACAGGTCGGCAATGACAATCGCGGGCTGGTTGCCGTGTCCTATCAGAATGATTTCCGTAGGTACGAGAAAGAATGCGAATGCGTTGATGGCAACGATATAGGCCGACATGGGCGTACGCCACAGGAGCGTGTACTTGATGACGAGGTCACGGTAGTTGATGATACTGTCGTGGAAGCGTTTGAACGAAAAAACCGTCTGCTGGAAGACTTTCACGACGGGAATGCCGCGCACGTATTCTACGGCCTCTGAACTCATCTTTTCCTGAGCGTCGAGGTACATCCGCTGGAAATGGTTCTGTTTGGGATTCATCATATAGCCCATGATACCGAAGGCACAGACAACCGGTATCATCGAGGCAAGGCCCAGCTGCCAGTCTACTGCAAGCAGGAGGATGATGATGCCGAGTGGCGTGACAATGCTTCCGGCTACATCAGGCAGTATGTGCGCCACGAAAGTGTGTGTCTGTCCGGAGTCTTCGTCTATGATTTTCCGCATGCGTCCGGTGTTCTGTGTGTCGAAGAATCCCAACGGCACACGCATGAGTCGCTCCATTGCGCTGCGCCGCATATTGGTCTCAATGCGGAAAGCGGCAAGGTGGGAGAACATGAGGGTCATGAAGTAGAGCAGCACGTTGGCCACGGATACGATGAATGCCGCGATGGCATAGTTCCATACAGGGGCTTCGGTAAGGTCTTCGGCAGTGAGCAGTGTACGTATTACGAGCCACAGAAGAATAAAAGGAACGAGCGACAGCAGTCCGTTGACGGCCGACAGTATGACGGAGCAAGGGAGCAACAGCTTGCGTCCTCCCATATAAGCTCCTAAGCGTTTAAGTGTTTTAATCATATCTTTGATTATTTTGAAATTAATAGTTTGAGCATTATGGCTTTATCAGTGTTTTCCAGCCTGCCGTGCTGTAGGCGGCGTATTGTTCGAGCGCACGTTCCACCTCGTGTTCTTCATAGTCCTCGTGTTGCACAAGTTCGCAGAAAATGTTTACCCAAGTGGAACTGGCAATGTGGAGGAAGAACGGCGAGATGTCTATGTTGATATGCGGATAGCGCTCTTTCATCAGCCGGAGATATTCTTTGCCGATGTGAGTTTGGTGATCGGTGATGCGGTCGGCGTAGCCTGCCAACGATGTTCCCTCAGCATTGAAGAGCAGCAGGCGCAGTTCGGGGCGGAAGTTTTTGACAAGCATCTTCATGGTTTGGATATGCTCATCCTGAAACTCGTTTACATTGAATACATCGATATTCAGATGGCGCTCTTCATTGTGTGACAGAATGTAGCGCTCGATGGTGTCGATGAGTGGCTTGAGTACCGCACGGAACAGTTCGTCCTTGCTTTTGAAATAGTTGTATATATTGCCGGTGGCAATGCCGGTTTTCCGTGCCACGGAGCGGATGGATGTATTTCGTACGCCGTGGGTGATAAACTCCTGGCGAGCTACCACTAAGATACGTTGGCGGATGTTATCTTTTAATATCTGCATATAGTGTCTGGGATAATAATGAACAAGGTTCTATTTTGTTCACAAAAAAAGCGCACCATTCTTGATCAGAACAGTGCGCTTGATATGAAGGGTATATTTGCCCGATTGGAATATGGTATCTGTCTTTTGCCATAAGAAATGTTTGATGTTGCAAAAATACTAAGGAAATAAACAGGTCGCAATACCCAGAAAAGAGTATTTTACCCCAAATCGCTCATTAGAAATATGATTTTATATCAGTACACTACAAGGAAGAAAGATTAAATCTGCAATTGGATGACAGCTGTCAACCCAAACTGCGCTTTAGAGAAAACGCTGACAACCTCAGTCTAACATAAGGATGAAGATTGTCAACATAAGGAGTGTTTAACTATAAAAGCTGTCAACTAATTCCAGTACACTACATATTGGACACCAATAGGGTAGCTTTTGAGTGATTACCACGTAGCGGTAACATGATTACCACAGCCTGGTAATAGCATTACCACGCCGTGGTAATATTTTGGTAATAAAGGATGCGATTTGTGACACATAATCCTCTGATGACCGATTTGAGTTTAGGCCTGTTCCGGTCATAATCGTATGGGATTTCGTAAAACTTCATAATAACTTTAAGTATTACGGCGATTTTTTATATATTTGTAAACGAATCAATGCTTATTGGAAACTCTGAGTTGTGCCATGACGTTGTGTCGAAAAAGGAATCGTAACTTTGTTTATATATATAATAAGGTATATATAAGGGTGATTGCTTTCCGATGGTGAAACGAGAAACATGGCTAAGAAAGTTAACCGATACGCGAATCGTAAACAATAACAACAAATATATATGGCAACAGTAGACGACAAGAAGGTTATCTTCTCAATGGTGGGAGTGTCGAAAATCATTCCGCAAAACCAAAAACAGATTCTGAAGAATATCTATCTCTCATTCTTTTATGGCGCGAAAATCGGTATCATCGGTCTGAACGGTGCCGGTAAGTCGACGTTGATGAAGATTATTGCCGGGCTGGAACAGCCCACGCAGGGCGACGTAGTATGGAGTCCGGGGTATACGGTGGGCTATCTGCCACAGGATCCGCCGCTCGATGAAACCAAGACCGTAAAGGAAAACGTGCAGGATGGCGTTCGTCAGGTGTATGACGCGCTGAAGGAATACGACGACATCAACGTGAAATTCGGACTCGAAGAATATTACGGAGACCCTGATAAGATGGATAAGTTGATGCAACGGCAGGCTGAATTGCAGGACATCATCGATGCCACCGACGCGTGGAACATGGATTCGAAGCTCGAACGTGCCATGGCAGCGTTGCATTGTCCGCCGGGTGATTGGCCCGTGACCAATCTTTCGGGTGGTGAACGCAGGCGTGTGGCTTTGTGTAAGTTGCTTCTGACGAAACCTGACGTGCTGTTGCTTGATGAGCCTACCAACCACCTTGATGCCGAAAGTATCGACTGGCTGGAGCAGCATTTGCAACAATATGAGGGTACGGTTATCGCCGTTACGCACGACCGATATTTCCTTGATGACGTGAGCGAGTGGATATTGGAACTCGATCGTGGCGAAGGTATTCCATGGAAGGGTAACTATTCGTCGTGGTTGGAGCAGAAAACAACTCGCATGGAACAGGAAGAGAAGACCGCTTCGAAGCGTCGTAAGACACTGCAACGCGAGTTGGAATGGGTGCGCATGGCACCCAAGGCTCGTCAGGCTAAGGGCAAGGCTCGTCTGAATTCGTATGAACAAATGCTTAACGAAGAACAGAAGGAGCGTGAGGAAAAGCTCGAAATCTATATTCCCAACGGTCCGCGTCTGGGTAATAAGGTGATTGAAGCACAGCACGTGAAGAAGGCTTTCGGCGAGAAAGTTCTCTTTAACGATCTTAATTTTATGTTGCCACCTAACGGCATCGTGGGTGTTATCGGGCCTAATGGTGCCGGTAAGACGACTCTCTTCCGCTTGATTATGGGACTGGAGCAGGCCGATGGCGGTGTATTTGAGGTAGGTGAGACAGTGAAATTGGCTTATGTAGACCAGCAACACAAGGATATAGACCCCAACAAGTCGGTTTATGATGTGGTGGCGCAGGGCAATGAGACGATCCGCATGGGTGGACGTGATGTCAACTCGCGGGCTTACCTGTCGCGGTTCAACTTCTCCGGTACCGATCAGAATAAACTCTGCGGCGTACTTTCGGGTGGTGAGCGTAATCGTTTGCAGCTCGCTCTGGCCCTAAAGCAAGAAGGTAACGTGCTGTTGCTCGATGAACCGACCAATGATATCGACGTTAATACGTTGCGTGCTTTGGAAGAAGGTTTGGAAGCCTTTGCGGGTTGTGCAGTTGTTATCAGCCATGACCGTTGGTTCCTCGATCGTATCTGTACGCATATTCTGGCCTTTGAAGGCAACGGTGAGGTGGTTTATTTTGAAGGAGATTACTCTGAATATGAAATTAATAAAGCCCGTCGATTAGGTAACGAGGACCTCAAGAAGACCCGTTACCGTAAGTTGATGGAAGATTAAACGATATAGTGATGATGACACAGGAAGAGAAAACAAAGATAGAAGAGCGTATCGTAGATGTGTTGAAGACTGTTTACGACCCTGAGATTCCCGTAGATATATGGAATCTGGGCATGATTTACAAGGTGGAAGTAAACGAACAGGGAGGTGTTGACCTTGATATGACGTTTACATCACCCAGTTGTCCGGCGGCCGATTTCATTCTGGAGGATGTCCGTACTAAGGTAGAGAGCGTAGAAGGCGTTACTTCGGCCAATGTTAACCTTGTCTTTGAGCCGGCTTGGGATCAAAGCATGATGACCGAGGAAGCCAGAGTGGAGTTAGGATTTGAGTAGAAGGTATCATGAAGAATGTGTATTTCTTGAGCGATGCCCATCTGGGTTCATTGGCGCTTGATCATCGGCGCACTCAGGAACGCCGGCTGGTTCGCTTTCTTGATAGTATTAAGGAGAAGGCTGCGGCTGTCTATCTGTTGGGCGACATGTTTGATTTCTGGGACGAATATAAATATGTGGTGCCCAAAGGCTATACGCGCTTCTTGGGTAAATTGTCCGAATTGACCGACCGTGGGGTAGAAGTTCATTTCTTTACAGGTAACCACGACCTGTGGACGTATGGTTATCTGGAGCAGGAATGTGGTGTTATCGTCCATCGGAAGCCTGAGACAACAGAGATTTACGGCAAAGTTTTCTTCTTGGCGCACGGCGATGGATTGGGAGATCCCGACAATCGTTTCAAACTCTTGCGTAGATTGTTTCATAACCGCACGTGCCAGCGTCTGCTCAATGCCATCCATCCCCGTTGGGGGATGGCATTGGGGCTTAACTGGGCCAAGCATAGTAGGTTGAAACGACCCAATGGGAAGGAACCTCCCTACATGGGAGAAGATCGCGAGTTTTTGGTGCTTTTTACCAAGGAATATATGAAGACCCATCGGAATATTGACTATTTTATTTACGGGCATCGTCATATCGAACTTGATATTACGCTTGAGCGCAAGGCTCGTGTTATGATTTTGGGCGACTGGATATGGCAGTTTACCTATGTCGTATTTGATGGCGAACACATATTTATGGAACAATACGAAGAAGGCGTTACACAACCGTGACGCCTTTTCTTTATTCCTTGTGTGCCTTAACAGGTATAAAAAAAGCATATATTTAACAAAATGTAAACCTATAGCCCTAAAATAAGCCCTTTTTTATTTGTCGCTTTCAAGATTAATCCCTACATTTGTCGTGTCATCATTACAAAATGACACATTATACTGCAATCTATTATTCCTATATACCTATTATAATTTAAGACACTATGGAAGTTGAGAAAATCATGCAAGACCTGGCTCAGAAGCATCCAGGTGAGTCTGAATTCCTTCAGGCAGTAGAAGAAGTTCTTCATTCAGTAAAGGATGTGTATAACCAACATCCTGAATTTGAAAAAGCAAAGATCATTGAACGTATCGTAGAACCGGAACGTGTGATTATGTTCCGTGTGCCCTGGACTGATGATAAGGGCGAAGTTCATGTAAATATAGGCTATCGTGTGCAGTTCAACGGTGCCATCGGCCCCTACAAAGGTGGCTTGCGTTTCCATCCATCGGTTAACTTGAGTATCATGAAGTTCCTCGGTTTTGAGCAAACTTTCAAGAACGCGTTGACCACATTGCCTATGGGTGGTGGTAAAGGTGGTAGCGATTTTTCGCCACGGGGTCGTAGTAGTGCCGAGATTATGCGTTTCTGCCAGGCTTTCATGAGCGAACTCTATCGCCATATTGGTCCTGATATTGATGTTCCCGCAGGTGATATCGGCGTTGGAGCCCGTGAAATCGGTTATCTCTTCGGTATGTATAAGAAGCTGACTCGTCGTTGGGAAGGCGTATTGACAGGTAAAGGCTTGGAATGGGGTGGCTCTAATATCCGTCCGGAAGCTACCGGTTATGGCGCTCTCTATTTCGTAAATCAGATGATGCAGACCCATAATCTCGACTTGAAAGGCAAGACTGTTGCTGTCAGCGGCTTTGGTAATGTGGCTTGGGGCGCAGTTCAGAAAGCTACGGAGCTGGGTGCTAAGGTTATCACCATCAGTGGACCCGATGGCTATATCTATGATCCGGCCGGCATAGCAGGTGAGAAGAACGACTATATGTTGGAACTTCGCTCAAGCGGCAACGACATCTGCGCACCTTATGCAGAGAAGTTTGCGGGTAGCAAGTTTGTCGCCGGCAAGAAGCCTTGGGAAGTGAAAGCAGACATTTACTTGACTTGCGCAACGCAGAACGAGCTGAATGGTGAAGATGCCGATATGATATTGGCCAACAAGCCGCTGTGTGTGGCTGAGGTAAGTAACATGGGTTGCACGGCCGAAGCTGTGGCAAAGTTCATCGCTGCCAAGCAACTTTTCGCGCCAGGTAAGGCTGTCAATGCCGGTGGTGTGGCAACATCTGGACTAGAAATGACGCAGAACTCTATCCGTCTGCATTGGAGTGCCGCCGAGGTTGATGAGAATCTGCATAAGATTATGCACTCTATCCATGAGCAGTGCGTGAAGTATGGTACAGAGGCTGATGGCTATATCGATTACGTGAAGGGTGCCAACGTGGCTGGATTCATGAAGGTGGCCAATGCTATGATGGCTCAAGGAGTCGTATAAACCAATTTAAATATATTGTGAATTGTAGAAAACAGAGGATTTTTTTACAACTAATTTTCTTAATGGCCTTTACCTTTCTGGGTGCTCAGACGCAGAAGGGTAAGGCCACTTTTTATTCTAAGAGGGCCACCGGAGCCCGCACGGCCAGTGGTGAAAGACTGCATCACGACAGCATGACATGCGCCCACCGTACTCATCCCTTTGGCACAATGTTGAAAGTGACCAATCCTGCCAATGGCAAAGAGGTCATCGTGAAAGTCACCGATCGTGGGCCATTCAGTCGTGGTCGCATCATCGACCTGTCATGGGGAGCCGCTAAGGTACTTGATATTCTGGACCGAGGCGTTGCTACGGTAACGGTTGAGAAGGTGACGCCTGACCATGGTGTGCCATTTAAGCTGGAAAAGGAAGCTTTGCCCGAGATTGATTTCGAGGTGGCGGATAGAGAATATGACTTGGGTGAGAGGTGGCGTGGACAGCCGAAAGAGCCCATCGCAACGGCTAAAAGCAATAGCAAAAAGCCGAAAGCACTGAATCCGGAGCCTAAAAAAGTAGAACCGACCCTCCATAACAAAAGCGTAGCGCCTAAGAACGCTACGCCCGGTAATCAGAAAGGCCTACCTCAAAAGGAAGATAAGTTGACCAAACGTATTCTGGAAAAGATGAAATCTTGGTTCAAAGATTTAGAAGAAAAATAGTGGTTAGATGTTGGATGTGAGGTGTTAATAGGAAATTTGTCGGGCGTTCATGAATTTTTCGCCTGAAGTTTCTTGGCTATGACCTGTATAAACTTACTCTGTTGAGATGTGTTCATGAATTATTTCGCCTGAAGTTTCTTGACTATGACCCGTATAAACTTACTCTGTTGAGGTGTGTTCATGAATTATTTCATCTGGAGCTTCACCATAACAGGATAATGGTCTGAGATATTTCGGCGCGTCTTGCCCAGCCAATAGCTATTGGTGAATATACCGTAGTGCGTGATATCGAAGTCATTAGAAACGAAAATATGGTCGATGCGCGCCTTATTACGATAATCTTGCATATAATCATTCCATGTTCCGATAGGTGCCATACGCTGTTTGGCGTAGGCATAGCAATCCCGCAGAATACCCGATTCCGAGAATATCTTGTAGATTTCATCCGTTTGGTCTACATTGAAGTCACCCGTCAGAATGGTGTGTTGGCCTTTTGCTAACTCACGAATGCGGCTGATGATGAGGCGTGCACTCTCTCTGCGCGCCACAATGCCCACATGATCCATGTGCGTATTGAAGAAGAAAAACACTTTCCCCGTCGTTTTATCCATGAATTTACCCCAAGTGCAGATGCGAACGCAAGCCGCGTCCCAGCCCAATGATGGTTTTTCAGACGTTTCCGAAAGCCAGAAAGAACCGCTGTCCAGTACCTTTAGTCGATTGCTTTTGTAGAAAATAGCCGCATATTCGCCCGCTTCCTTACCATCTTCGCGACCCACACCTAAATAATTGTAGCCATCCAGTCCTTTCTGCAAGTCATGTAGTTGATCCACCAAGACCTCTTGCGTGCCGAAAATGACCGGTTCTTCAAAGTTGATAAAGTCACAAAGATGAGGACAACGCTGCTTCCAGCCGTTACCTTCGGTAGCGTCATCGGGATTGTTATAACGGATATTATATGTGCCCACGTACAGAGATTGGGCCAAGAGACTGCATGTCGCCAGCAGTCCCAATACGAGTGTCATTAATCTTTTCATGATTCTATTTGATCGTTTATTTAAATTCCTTTCTGAATTTCAGTAGTGTCATGCCCTTACATGACTAAAATTGCCGTGACAGTTTTCTGCTTTCCTTCTATTTCTTAAACACTTGTTTCATGGATTGTCCGCGCCAGCATTGCGGAGTCTTCAGCGAGAAGATGTCGGCGATGGTCGCTGCTGTGTCAAACTGCATCATCGTTTCCCTGAACTCGCCCGTTGTTTTGATGTTCTTACCAAAGATGATAAATGGCACCTCTAATTCAGCGAGCGACTTTCCACCATGACGTGTGCCCACGCCACCATGGTCTGACGTAATCAAAATGATAGTATCATCGTAGATTCCTGCGTCTTTCAGCGCCTGAATGATGCGACCGATGTAGCCATCCACGCGACTGAGCGTTTCGTAATAGGCCGGTGTGTCATGGCCGATAGCGTGCCCTGTGTGGTCAATCTGGTCGAAGATGATGGCCAGCAGATTAGGCTTCTGTGTCTTGATATATTCCTCCGACATGCGGCAGAGCTGTTCGCTATCTTTCTCATAATTAGAGGCCACGGCCTCATAGTCCACCGACAGCGTGTCAACCAGATGGCGGATACCATCCCATTCGGCCAAACAGCCAATGACAGACTTCGGATATTGGCGGCGTAATTCATAGAACACCGTGGGGAAAACGCCGTGTTCATTCGTCACCATTGATGGAATTTCGGGCACGCGTGAGTTCCAATTGGTATAACCGTGCATCTCGGGCGTAGCACCACAGAACATCGTATACCAGTTGACAGCCGATTCCGATGGCAGTACGCTGCGTTTCTTGAGCGTGTAGCAGCCACCTTGCATCAGTTTCTGAATGTTGGGAATGTTCGTTGCCTTGGGTACGCTGTAAGCTCCCCAACCGTCCAAACCTATTAGTACCACGTGTTTAGCCTTCCATTTAGCAGCAGCCGGCAGGCAAACCAGCGCGGTCAACAACAGATAAAAAAGTTTTTGTTTCATTGTTTCGATTTTATGAATGATTTTCTTGATTTTTTAAAGCAGCCCTTTGTCTCAAATCGAATCATTAGAGATGTGATTTTACGGAGAAACTCTTGATAATTCATTGCAAAAATGGTCGTTCTTGAGTGATTACCGCTGCGTGGTAATAACGTTACCACGCAGCGGTAAGAGCATTACCAGCCGTGTGGTAATCCGATTACCACGCAGCGGTAATAATGATGGGAACGCAACATTTTGTTGTGTATTGCTTTCATAATGCTCTGATAATTTCGGATTTGAGCGAAGGAATGACAGATGGTTCGCAATCATTGCCGGTCGATCCTTTGTTCAAAGGGTATTAATTATAACTGAGAAGCACCTAAAAGGTTGCAGTCTTTTAATGTTGAAAAATGGATTTGGATGCGTTCCAATTCCTTTGCGTAGGGGAAACCTTGAGCCATCGTGTCTAACATGGAAGTCTTAAAGTAGGGCGCGCCACCCGCAATGCCACCCCCAATGATAATCGCTTCGGGGTCGTAGGTGAAGAGAATGGCCTGCATCAGTTTTCCTAAATGACAGCCAAACTCGGCCCACAGCCTCAAAGCCTCCGTATCGCCGTTGGCCGCCCGCAGCGAGAGTGCTTCGGCTTCAATGCCCTGTTGCTTCATCCACTGGCTGGAACAATATTGCTCGTAGTTGGCGTCGAGATAGGGCAGGCAACCGATTTCACCCGCTCCCGTGTTGGCACCACGATACACCTTGCCGTCAATCAAGATGCCCGCGCCTACACCGGTGCCCAGTGTTATGCCTACGATGTTGTTGTAGGGACGCCCCACACCAAGGCTTTTTTCACCCAATACGTAGCAGTTCACATCGTTGTCTACCGCTGTTCTTATGCGAAAACGGGCTTCCATCAGTTCTTTCAGTGGCACGATGTCCCATGACGGAATGTGCTGCACGTCGTAGACGATACCCTTTTCATAGTCCACCACGGAAGGAACGCCTATGCCGATGCTTTCCACTTGCGGCGTAATCAGCTTATCTACGAGGTCGAAGAGCTGATTAATGATTTCTTGTTTGGTGCCGTTTGCGTTGCAGTTGACTGCGGCTTTCTGTTCGATCGTAAAGTCTTTAATCCTTGCAGCCCTTACATTGGTGCCGCCAAGATCTATTGCTATTGTCGTTGCCATGAAGGAAAAAAGTTTATTTGCGCGTTAGTGATTGGTGGGAATCGTCAGATGCAGCGTCGGTTGCATCACTCGATAATGGCCATCGCCGCTGTTGAAATGGCAGTTTTCGATGGTTACCCGCTTGTCTTTGATGTGGAGAATGAGGAACGAAGGGTCTCCGTCGCCGTCTTTCCATCCATTGTTTACTTGGAAAATGGGGTAGCCTCGGTAGTAGCGGAGCGTGGCGGCATGAGCATGTCCCACGAAGAAACCCGCTACAGAGTAGTGGTCGAGTAGGTCGAACAGGCGTTTGCGGTTTTCCTCTTTCCACCACGTCAGGCCGTCATCGTCGAAACCGTAGTGTTGAATGTAGACTACGGGTGTGCCGTCGGCGGCGTATCGACGCAGGTCGGCTTCAATCCAAGGCAGATTGTCGGCGCAATACGATGTTTCGCCGGCACTCAGTTGCGCGTTGACAAAGTGCACGCCACCCAGATTGAACGAATAGCTGCGGCTCGATGGGTCTACGTTGAGTATCTTTCCGACCTTCTTGTAGGCTGCCAGTACGGAGTCCATGTATTGCAGGTTCACTTCGTTGCCCGAGCAGTCGTCGTAGGGTCGTCCCTTCATAGGCGCGACATCGTGGTTGCCGAAGGTGGGAAAAAAGTCGTAGTGGATGGACTTCTCGCCCGGGCCTCGGTCGTAGCGTTGTCGAAAAAGGCTGATGATTTTGGGGTCGGCTTTGTCGCACATGTCGCCCGTATGAATCACGCCGTGCAATCCGCCACGGTCTTTACCGGCCCGATTGATGGCCTTCACTTCATGATATTGGTCACTTTCGGGCGGCATGTCGAAGTGCGTGTCCGACAGAATGGCCACACGGCAGTCGGCCTTCGCTGTCTTTTGAGCGAATGAAAGACAAGGTATGGCAGCTAAAAAGATAAGAAAAAGTTTCTTCATAAGGGTTTGTTAAATCGTTTCGTTGCCGGCTTTTACATGCTTCACAGCCTTTTGGTTTCCCCACATGACGGTCACTTCGAGCGGCATATTGGTCTTAATAGTCACCTTTGGCTTGTCGGTCTTGGAGGCGCGCTTGGCCACCTTGATATCGATAAGTCCGTTTTCACCGTAGGGATATCGGCTGAGGCCGTAGCCATCGGTTAGGTTGACGTCGACGGTCAGCTTGTTTTCCTCTACGTTGGCTCTGATTCCGAAGATGTATTCGATGAGCCCGGCAATGGGCGGAAGGCCTGTCCAACCCACGAAATCCTTGCGAGCCATGAAGCCAGGTTCGGCATTTTCGGGAGCGTAATATTCCCAGAAGGTGCCTGTTTTCTCGAAAACCTTCAGCACGTTGTCGTAGTGATTCGTCATGATATCCCAGGCCAGTTGGCGGTAGCCTTTGTTAACGAGCCCGGAGATAACCATGTAGTTGGTTCCCGGCCATACGCCACCCACCCAGTAACGACCATTGGCTTTGTACTTGGGGTGGCTGTAGGAGAGCGACGGAACGCGGTGGGGGCGGTTGAATTTGGTCGTGTCGTTGAGGTGGCTGACTAATCGGTCGAGCCTTTCCTTTGGCAATACGTCGGTGTGCAATGCCCAGTAGGCGTATATTCCCTGCGTGGTGCTGAGGCTGTCGTTGGCAAATTGGTCATAGAGAAAGCCGTCTTTCTCGCTCCACATGTTTTCGTTGATGTAGGCGGAAAGGTGCTTGATGTCGTCTTCAAACTCCTCAATCTCCTGCCAACGCTCCAGATAGAAACCCATCTTGAGCAGTATCTTGGCCGTCATGATTTGTTGGAGGCAGGCGTCGAGCCATATCATGTGGCCGTTGCTGTAGATTGTATTGTAGCCTTCGGGTACACGTGGCATGTTGTCCATGCCCGTTCCCCAGCCACTGCTCCAGTAAGTGCCGTTGCGCCAGGTGCGGTTCAGCTTCAGCCACTTGTAGTAAGCGGCCAGCACCGGAAACACTTTGTTGAGGCGGGCGTCGTCGCCAAACTGCGTGTAATAGAGCCATTCCGACCATGGCAGCAGGTTAGGCCCGGTGCTGGTGGGGTCGTAGCGGCCGAAGCAATCGCTGCCGTCGGCGCGTATTTCCCGACAAATGAAGCCGTCGGGATGCTGCTTGGCGTAGAAGTTATCGAGCGTTTGCTGGAAAGGAAAGAAGTTGCGGCCATAGCGACAGAACATGGTGATGAACGCGTCGTCCCACATGAAGATGTTGCCGTTGTAGGCCGGAGCGATGTAACTCGTGACGAATCCCGAGTTGTCGAGCGGCTGGCAGATATTCTTAATACCGATTTGCCAGGCTTTCCAGTACATGTCGATTTCTTTTGGGTGGCCTTCCCAGTAGGGCGCGGGCAGCACTTTGCGGGCCTGTTCAAACGTGCCCGGTTGGGTTTTCACTTGCTTGTCCGTGCGGAAAGCGTTTTCCGCCACGAGTGTCTGCATGACATACGTGTTCTTGTAGGGCAACTTGTAGAGGGGCGAACCCGACGAAATGAGGTTTTGGCCCATGGTCGTGAGGGCCGTGAGCAAAGCGATGAGACCGAGAAATATTCTGTACATCTTCTTTTCCTTTAATGAAACTTAGAGATTAAGCAGCTTCTTGATTTTCCAAAAAATGTCGGTATTATCCATGAAGCCTGTGAAGTATTCGGAGCCCGGGCCGAAAGCGTAAACGGGAACCATCGTTCCGGAATGATCTTTTGTAGAGAAATGAGCTTTGACAGTGCCCGTAGCGAGGTCGCCGCCGTGTACGGTCATTCCGCCCGTTTCGTGGTCGGCCGTCACGACAACAAGCGTTTCGCCGTCTTGCGCCGCCCATTGCATCATCTTGCCGATAGTCTGATCAAAGTCAAGTGTTTCCTTCATCAGCATATTGAGCTGGTTAAAATGTCCGTAGTCGTCGAGTTGCGAACCTTCGATCATCATGAAAAAGCCGTTCTTGTTCTGGTTCAGCAGTTCGATACCTTTGAGCGACGCACGTGCCAGTAGGTCGCCGCGCTCATCGGGCAGGGGTGTGTCTACATCGAAAGGAACGCAGTAGACCTTGCCGCTTTTCACGTTGTTTTGGAGGTCTTCAAACGTGCGTGATACGTGATAGCCCTTCTTCTGCAATTCCTTGAATAGGTCGCGGCCGTCGTCGCGCTTGTTGAAGAACTTGGCTCCACCGCCGAAAACAAAGTCAACCGGGCTGTTCATCATCTCGGCCAGCAACTCTTGCTCCTTGTCGCGGTCAATGTTGTGGCTCAGGAAGTCGCAAGGTGTAGCGTCCCATAGACGGCAGGTGACGGCCACACCGGCACTCTTTCCTGCCTCTTTAGCATAATCGACGAGCGATTTAAGCGGTTTGCCTGTAGGGTCTACGCCCACGGCGTGGTAGGAAGTTTTGTAGCCCGAAGCCAGCGAAGTGCCACCCGAGCCCGAGTCGGTAATGAGCCGATTGGTAGCCGGCGTTTTGGAAAGGCCTACCGCCTGCGCGTTTTCGAGCCACAGACGGCCACGGTTTACGGTCCATGCGGCTTGAATGTGCATAAGACTCATGCCGTCTCCAATCATCAGGATCACGTTTTTTACTTTCTTTCCCTTCGGCGCCTGTATCTTTTCCACTGTGTAAGGCTTGTCGAGCGTGAAGGTCTGGAGGTTCGCTTTCTGTGCGCTTGAAGTCAAAGTGCCAAGCGATAGAAAGGTGATGATAAGGGATTTGAGAATTTTCATTTGCTGAATTTGAGTGTTATCACTCGATTTACAAGTAGTGGGAGAATGGAGTTAAAGGAACTAAAGATGTTCTTACTCGTTTTGCTTGTGAGGAGTTAAGACATTCGCTTTTGTCAAATCAGCTATTGTCTTAACTCCTTAACAATGTGTTCTGAACTACATAGCGAAGTCAGAGTTTAGCTATTGTCTTAACTCCTTTAACTCCTTAACTCCTTTAACTCCTTTTACTTCATTTAAAAGAACAACATTTGTCCATTAGAAGTTAGAGGCATAACCTGCGTTTTGTTTCAGTTTGCCGTTCGACTTGATTACTTGATTGATTTCGTAAGGCAATACGCTGTAGGTTCCGCCCGGCTCATACTCCTTCGGATCGCCTTGTCCGGCACCGATAACGATGGCACCTTGATAGGTCTTACCATTCACTGTGATGGTCTGTCCGTTGGTAATATCAACAGGAGAGTTAGGATTGGTGCGGTCCACATGCTTGATACCATGCTTGGCTCCCTTGATTTTAGCCAGCGCATCCTTGTTCCAATCCGCATTACCGCTACCGGCCCAGCGCTTGAGATCCATCAGGCGGTCGGTCCATTCAAACGCGAGTTCACAACGACGTTGATGCATCAAATCCATCATAGTCGGATTGGTATAATTGATTCCCTCATGTGCACGCGTTGCGATACGGTTCAGTGGTTCAGCCGCAGCCGCGTTCTGTCCCTGCATAATCAATGCTTCGGCCTTGAAAAGGAGTAGTTCGGAGAAACGCATCAAAGGCAGATTCAGGTCGGTTGTCGGTCTGTCGCCGTTGGTAGAGATATGACTGTTCTCATAACCGGTGACCTTTCCATTGGCGTCGCGCAGAATTTTGCCGTAGGAGAATGGCTCCATGTATTTCTTGAAAGCAAAACCTACCTCGATGTCGGAATTGGAATACCACTTCCAGTCTTCACCGAAATACTTGAATGAATCGCCATATTGCATGATAGTAACACCGCGGCGAACGTCCTTGTCATTGTATTCGGCAAAGAGTTCGAGTGTGGGCTTCATGTAACCCCAGCCGTTATAGACACCCCAGCCTTTGTTTTCAAGTGATATTCCGGGGAATATACTACCGGCATAATTGCTGCCTTTGGAGCTGACAGACCAGATATATTCCTTGCTCCACTCGTTGTCGGCTTTGAAAACATCGGCATAACTGTCGAGCAGACCACGACCGCCTTCATTCTGAATCCTGTCGACAAGCGCGGGAATCTTTGTCCACTGACTCTTGTCGTGCTGTGCCCAGAAAGCGTATGTCTTAACCATATAGCCCAATGCGGCGTCCTTGGTGGCGCGTCCGTAGTCGTCGGTGGAATAATTCTTGAACCAGTCGAGATGGTCGGCTGCCTTTTGGAGATCTTCAATAATCAGTTTGTAGTCGTCCATGACGGTAGCTTGCTGGGTCGGAATCTCATTAATCTGTTTGGCATAGTCGGTGAAGTCTTCATACTTGACGAAAGGCACGCCATTGTCGGGGCGTCCGTAACGATAAGCTATCATGTAATGAGTGAAAGCGCGCATGAAGTAAGCCTCGCCCAAAGAGCGTTTTTGAATCGGTGTACGTTTTGTTTCGGGAATCTGAAGCGCGTGATAGATGACGTTGTTTGCGGCCGACATGGTTTCGTACATCTGGTTGTAGACCCACTTGATAGGGCCTTCGGACGAACCATTCATCTTCAGTTTGGCCAAATTCATCTGACTGCTGCCACGGCTTCGTCCGAAAACGATGTCATCGGCAGCACCTTGTTCATAGAATAAATCGCGTCCCCAAGTTTCCTCATAGGCGTAGCAATCATATAATGTGGTAACGGCTTTGATGTAGTCGGCATCATTTTTCCAGAAGTTAGATTCGTTGGGCGTGCCTTCTTTTACGGTATCCAGCCAGTCGCCGGTGCAAGAACTGAATGTTCCGGCTGCAATCAGCAATGATAAGAATATTTTATTCATCTTCATAATAATCTGTGTTGAAAGAGTTAGAATTTAAGTTTAACAGCCAAAGAAACCGTTCTTGAAACCGGATACTGCCCACAATCGAAGCCTACGCCACCAACTTCTGGGTCGATACCGGAATACGGAGTGATGGTGAAAAGGTTATCGCAGCTTAGCGTTATATCAAGTGTGCTTTGGCGATCGTTGAAGAAATTGATTTTGCGAAGCAGGTCGGTGAATGAATAACCGATTGAGATATTCTTCATGCGGAGGTATGAACCGCTTTCAAGATACCAGTCAGAGATGGTTCCGAAATTATCGTTGTCGTCGGTCATAGAGATGCGTGGCACGTCATAGGTAGGACCATTAAGGGCTTTCAGAATCTTTTCTGAACGGTTGAAGCTGCCTACGGCTTCGTTGAGCGTGGTGTATTTGTAGGCATTGAAGAGCTTGGCACCGTAAGAACCTTGCAACATAAAGTCGAAAGAGAACTTCTGATAGGTGAAGCCACCATTGAAAGCGTAGGTCAGTTTGGGCATGGCGTTGCCGCGGAACTCATAATCGCCGTCGCCGATTTTACCGTCTTTGTTCACGTCTACGAACTTCAGATCGCCGGCTTTGGCCTTAGGCTGCAGGCGTTCGCCCTTTTCATTGACGTAGGCTGCGGCTTCGGCATCGGTCTGGAATACGCCATCGGTGCGGATTAAGTAGTACGAATAGAGAGGTTTACCTTCAGCACTGCGGTAGGGGGTGAGGTCTTTATACTTGTAAGTGTTTTCGTATGTCCATACCGGTTTGCTCCCGTCAGGGTTGGCTGCGCCGATATTGGTCAGACGGTTGCGCAGAGTGGCAACGTTGGCGCCTATATAATAGTTGAAATTGCTGCCCACTTTGTCTTTCCATGCAGCCGAAACTTCAACGCCACGGTTGTTTACTTCGCCGTCATTGATGAGCGGAGCGGAGATTCCGATGGTACTTGGCCAGTTCACGTCTTGCGTTTTGATAAGGTTCTTGGTATTCTTATTGAAGTAGTCAACGCTCAGATTCAATCGGTTATTGAACAAAACGGCATCAATACCGAAGTCGAGTTGTTCCGAAGTTTCCCATGTAAGGTTGCTGTTAAAACCATCAGCTAAGTAGATACCGGCCAATATGGGGTTGTCAATACCAATCTGGCTGCCAACGTCGGACGAGCCGTTGGGATAACGGGTGGCCAGTGTTGCGATGCCGTAGCCATAGCCGATAGAACCTAAGTTGCCGATTTTACCCCAGCTGGCACGCAGTTTCAGCATGTTCAGAGTACGGTTTTTCTTGAACCAAGGCTCAGAGGTAATCTTCCAAGCACCTGTTACCGATGGGAAGTCGCCATACTTTTTACCCTTAGGCAGGCGGCTCGCGTAGTCGCGGCGCATGGAAGCGGTGAGGAAATAGCGGTCGGCAAAGCTGTAAGCGGCACGGGCCACGTAAGATACGTTGCGGTCTTTGTAGTACAAATCGCTTGGGTTGATGACCTGCGTACCATTGGCGAAGTACACCATTGGATTGGTTTCGCTCTCAAAACCACGCATCGCCGCGTCGTTGTAACGATAGCTGTATTGGGACGAAGTGGTAGATGCCATCAGGCCCATGGTATGCTTTCCGAACACGCGATCGTAGGTAATGGTGTTCTCCCAGTCCCATTGTGGCTCACGATAGTTGCGATAGTAAAGTTCGTTGGTCAGGTTGGGCTTCCCGATTTCTGTACGTTTGGGGTGCCAGTAACGCTGCATGTAGTTGGTCTGCTTCCAAGTAAAGCGTGACGTAAAGTTCAGACCACGGATGGGCTGGATGATATCTAAGAAGGTAGACGACGTGAAAGTGGAAGCATGGTTGTTGTCGTAAGCGGCTCCCAGAATACGCATCGGGTTGATGGCATCTCCGTGGATGTTGGCATAGTCGGCATAAGCAGTTGGCACCGTACCCATGTAACCATTGCCTTCATAAGGGAAAGTATTGCGGGGGAACATCAATGCGGCGAGGATAACGCCCGACTCCGCGCTGGTGGTATTGATGTCACGAACCTTTCGGTCTTTCCAACTAAAGTCTTCACGAATGCGAAGGAAGTCTGCAATCTTCCACATCGAGTTCAGGCGGGCCGTAACTTGGCGGTTGTAAGTGTTCACCAATGTACCATCGGCATTGTTGATTTCTACCGACAGACGATTAGAAAACTCCTCATTACCGCCCGATATGGCGACGTTGTGACGATTGAAAGCGGCCGTGCGGAATATCTGATCAATCCAATCGGTATTGGTCTTACCATAAATCGCGTCCTTGCTAATAACGCCCCATCCATCGGGAAGTTTGCTGTTGGCTTGCTTATACGAGAAGGCGCGAACCTTCATTTCGTCTTCCCAAGTAAGTGATTGGGGCAGATTCTGTGAGGTTGAATAACCGAATACACCGTTGTATTCGATGGCGGGTTTGCCTGTCGAAGCCTGCTTGGTAGTCACGAGTATGACACCTGCCGAACCGGCATAGGCACCGTAAATAGCGGCCGAAGCGGCGTCTTTCAGCACCGTAATAGAAACGACATCACTCATATTGAAAGGCGCGCCGGGCACTCCGTCGACAACATAAAGCGGTGATTCGCCGTTAGGAGAGCCCATACCACGGATGGTAATTGTAGGTTCGGAGCCGGGATGACCACCGTTGGCAACGACCGAAACGCCCGGAACCTGTCCTTGCAGCATTTGTGATACACTGCTGACAGGGCGTTTCTGCAATTTATCTACATTATCAACCGACGCGACAGCTGCCGAAAGGTCGCCTTTCTTGGCCTTTCCGTAGCCGATAGCGATAACTTCGCCCAGCATGGTAGCGTCTTCTTCCAGCGTGAAATTAGCTTTTCCGCTTTTTCCAACCTTAAACGTCTTGGTCTTGAAGCCTACCGATGAAACCTGAAGCGTGGCACCGGAAGCTACATTTATCGTATAGTTTCCGTCAAAGTCGGTGATTGTGGCATTCTTTGTGCCCACTTCTCTGATGGTAGCATTGATAACTGGCTCTCCCTTGCTGTCAAGAATGGTTCCCGTTACTTTCACTTTGCCCTGTTGAACGACATTCATGGCCGGGACACTCACGTGCTCTGCCTGTGCGTTTACAGGGACAAGGAATGATAAAGCTGACAAGGTTGCTGCGGATATAAAGATAAAATTGCAACCCATTGTGATTCTTTTCTTTTTCATTCGGTTAGATTTTAGATATTGATTTTTAGTTAGTAATGGTATGCTTACTTCTTCCTCATCGCTTGACAGAGCTTCTTTTGGGGGCTTGTCAAGGTTCTTTTCTTCATGTCTTAACAAGCAGGTTCTTTATCATAAATAAAAAAAGGCTTGCGAGCAATAAGGCTTTAGGTTTACAAATAGCTTTTCATTCATGTATCTACTGCAAAGATATTAAAATAATAAGAAAGGTGAAATTATTCTTGCCTAATTTCATTTTGACACAACGAATAAATGCTTCTTCCTCCTTGTTTTATAGCTATTTAAAATGGTGGTTGAAGAATTGTTTTCTTGATGTAAATCAATAAATTACGTTGTTATGAAAATACCATGCGATAATATTTGCAAACGACTGATATCTGTTCTACCTTTGCATCGTGTTTTTCATGGTATTAGATTTAAGGTTAACAAGATTGGGACTCGGCGGAGCCCCTTTTTTTATGTCCTTACGTTTCTGACGCTCCTTCGTTGTTCCGCTTTGGCTTGCCCGAAATGCCAAACGTATAGCGTAAGTCCTTGCAAACATCGTAACTACGGTTCGCACCTCGCGATATGAAAAGCAAGAAAATTCATTGTGAAAAATTCGTACAAACCACTCATTTATTTTGCGTCAAGATTTTTTTTTTCGCAAATAAGCCAAGCATTTTGATAGTTAGTGAAAAGTAGATAAGTAGTTAGTAATCAGTGTTTTGTGTAAAACGACGAGACTTTTGTCTATCAAAAACCACCTGAAAACACCGAAAAAACCACCTAAAAGCAGCCCTTTTAGCCGATGAAAGCATAGCTTTTAGCGTGTAAAAAGGCTGCTTTTACCATGCAAAAGCTATGCTTTTACATCGGGAAAAGGCAAAAATGATCTGGCTTTAGGGTAAAAAACGCTGTTTAATCGCTATTTTTTTCTCTGGTTGAAGAATTTTTAGAGACCGTTTTTGTACTACTTTCTTTACAAAAAAGTCAAAAACAAGTGCTCCCATTGACGTGTAGGAAGGGTGGGGGGCTGTACTCCTTCATTTGGCAGCCTTTGGGAATTGTCGGTTGATTTCTATTCTGTTTTTCTTTCGTTTAACTTTAATTACAATTTAATTTGTGGAGGTTGTCAAACAGTTTGTTTATTTTTGCCCCCATATTCAAACAATTTATACAGAAAATTATGGTAAAGATTAAAAACGCAATTTTGCTTTTTGCCGCCAGCGCAGCGCTGATGGCATGTAATCAGGGTAACAAAACCGCAGCCAATGCGGATGGTGTTGATTCAGTAGCAGCTGACTCAGTACAGGCTGACTCGCTCTGCTTTGAGGGCGAACTCCCCGGCGCTGACCACACCGCAAAGTATGACTTGGCTCTTGCCAACGACTCTACCGAAGGCTATCGTCTCACCGTGACCTACGAAGGTAAGGAAACCACGACCGAAACTTATACAGGTGCGAAGGAAGTAGTTAAGAAAGACGTAAACGGTCAGGCTGAAACATTCTACAAATTCGCTATGGGTAAGGACGATGCTCCTGTTTACTTCAAGGTTGTTGGCGACTCTGTTCTCCGCATGGTAAACGACCAGTTCGAGGAGGCAGACTCTAAATTGAACTACGATTTGAAGCTGAAGAAGTAATTCAATAGCGCCAATTAGGGCGACAAATGGTCGCTGGCAGATATTCGTATGACGGATATTTGTCAGCGACTTTCTTTTTATATCTGCTTGATTGCTCGTCTGGTTCGTCGTTTTTTACTACTTTTGTAGTCGTCGATGTTGACCGGTCGTCTTGTTTTGTCATCCCGACACGCCGACCACTTCTCAACGTTCTTCGGCGATTGAATATGTTTTGATGATGAATTTCGTGAAGTTTCTTAAAACGTGGTCGCTGTTAGTGGGCCTTGCGGTGGGTTCTATCGTGTATCTGTTGTTTACCGAAATCACGATGTTAGTACCCATCGGAGAGTTTGTCGGCCCTCTTTTGGTCACCGTCTTGCCGATTAACGTCTTCCTCATGTTGTATATCACGTTTTGCAAGATGCAAATGGACGACATGCGGCCCCGCCGCTGGCACTTCATCCTTCAAGGCATTCGGGTGTTGCTCTCCTTTGTGATTGTGTTGCTTATCAACCTTATGACCGACCCCACCATGAAGCTGTTGCTCGAAGGCGCGTTTATCTGCGTCATCTGTCCGACGGCAGCCGCTGCCCCGGTTATTGTAGAGAAGTTAGGCGGGAATATAACTTCGCTCACGGTCTACCTGTTCATTGCCAATGGCGTTACGTCTGTTATTATTCCGCTTTTCTTCCCAATGGTGGAGAAGGAAGCCGACATTTCGTTTCTCATGGCCTTCTTGCTGGTACTCAAGAAAGTGCTGATGGTGCTGGTCATTCCGCTTTGCTGCGCCTTGCTTACGCGTAGGTTCTGGCCCACCATGGTGCGTTGGCTTAAAACCAAGTCTAATTTGAGCATTTATATCTGGAGTATCAATCTCTCGATTATTATGGGCATTACGATGAAGAGCCTGCTCCACGCGCCCGTTTCGGGCTGGGTGCTGGCCATGATGTGCCTTATTCCGCTGGTGCTCTCTGTCTTTCAGTTCTCTTTGGGCAAGGCTGTTGGTCGGCGTTATGGCGACAGCATTGGCGCGGGGCAGGCCCTCGGACAGAAGAACACCGTCGTGGGGATATGGCTTACCATCTCTTTTCTGAATCCCTATGCCTCTATCGCCCCCTGCGTCTACGTCATTTGGCAGAATATTATCAATGCCGTGCAACTGTGGTATAAACAGAAATACGGCTCTCTGAAATGGTAACGGAAATACTGAATCAACCCTGTGAAACTTATGGAAAGCAAAGAATGTGAACAACTGCTCAGTCGACACGGAATCAAACCCACCGCCAACCGCGTCGTTATCCTTAGGACGCTGGCCGCCGCCTGCCGTCCGATGTCGATGCGAGAGCTGGAAATGGAGATATTCTCTATTGATAAGTCGAATATTTTTCGTGCTTTGGCTGTGTTCCGGGCCCGCCGGCTGGTGCATGTTATTGAAGACGGCGACGGTGGAACACGTTATGAACTCTGTTATAGTCATGATGAGGACAACGATGAGGACGAGCACATGCACTTCTTCTGTGAATGTTGCCACCAGACTTCCTGCCTGCCCGATCTGCCCGCGCCCGAAGTTTCCCTGCCCGAAGGCTACCGGTTGCACAGCGTCAACTGCCTTATAAAGGGCATTTGTCCGACCTGTGCCCGCAAAAGGAGATAGAATGGACGGACGCAATGCTTTAAAATGTTTTGATGAAATAGTTGCAAACACACAATATTTAGGGTAAATTTGCGTCTGCCTAAACGCGTGAGTAATCGTATATAACGTATATAAAGCTCTCGAACAAAATAATGCTGAAATGAAACAACAACCATCTCAAGCCGCTCATAAGGCTTCACTGACCACCAAGGAGTTCCTTGTGCCCTTTATTCTGATAACCAGTCTTTTCTTCTTGTGGGGCTTCGCACGTGCTATCTTGGATGTGCTCAATAAGCATTTTCAGAACGAACTTGATATCAGTATCACACAATCGTCGCTCATTCAGGTTACCACCTATTTGGGATATTTCCTGATGGCCATTCCCGCAGGGTGGTTTATCAATCGTCATGGCTATCGGTTGGGTGTGGTGGTAGGCCTTATGCTGTTTGGTATCGGCGCGTTACTATTCATTCCCTGTTCGGCCATGGGCACGTTTTATGCCTTTCTGAGCGCGTTGTTTATCATCGGTTGCGGTCTGGTGTTTCTGGAAACGTCGGCCAATCCCTACGTGACGGAACTCGGTCACAAGGATACAGGCACCAGTCGGTTGAATTTTTCGCAGTCGTTCAATGGCTTGGGCAGTCTGTTTGCTACTTTCGTAGTGGGGCAGTTCTTCTTCAGCGGCGCGCGAAGTTCGAGTGACGTGGTTATACCTTATACTATATTAGGTGTGTTGGTGCTGTTGATCGCGTTGGTTTTTTCGCGCGTCAATCTGCCGGAAATCAAACACGAAGAGACTCCCGAGGACAAAATGGCTGACACACGAATCATGAAACTCTTCCGGAATCATCCCATGTTCGTGTTTGGACTCTTTGCGTTGCTGGCCTATGAGGTAGCGGAAATATCGATAAACAGCTATTTTATCAACTTCGTGACAGGGCAGGGATGGATGGATGACAACAGTGCCAGCATCGTATTGACCGTTGCTTTGGCCTTCTTTATGGTGGGTCGGTTCATCGGAAGCTGGATTATGCGTCGGGTGCCTGCCGAGATTATGTTGCTTCTTTGCGCGATTGGCAGTGTGCTTTGTATGGTGGTAGTGCTGTTCGATTTAGGTAAGTTGGCCATGGTGGCCGTTATCTGCAACTATCTGTTCGAAGCCATCATGTTCCCCACAATCTTCTCTTTGGCCTTACAGGGGCTTGGAAGCCTGACGAAGAGTGCGTCTTCGTTGTTGATGATGACGCCTATCGGTGGCTGTGGTTTCCTGTTGATGGGATGGATTGCCGATAGTACCAATCTGATTATTCCGTTTCTCATTCCCTTCTTCGGCTATTTCGTCGTGTTGTTGTTTGCTTCCGAACTGACTCGAAAGAACGCGTCGTTTAAACGATAAGTCCAAATAGGCAGACGCCAATTTGTAACCCCCGTTTTACAAATGCAAGAAGAATGGTGACGTTTCGTATTATTCTTAACTTTTTTAACCCGTGCGCATGACTAAATCATGCGCTATTTTTTTGTATTGCGGAAAGAAAATGGTAATTTTGCATGCGATAGAAGTTATCAGATAACATTTTTTCACATAATAAATATATAATTATGGCAGTAAGTTTCAAAGAATTAGGTCTCGTAAATACACGCGAGATGTTCAAGAGAGCTGTAGACGGTGGTTATGCTATTCCGGCATTTAACTTCAATAACTTGGAGCAACTTCAGGCTATCATTAAGGCTTCTTCAGACTTGAAGTCACCGGTTATCCTGCAGGTTTCAAAAGGAGCGCGTAAATATGCCAACCAGACATTGCTTCGTTATTTGGCAGAAGGTGCTGTTGAGTACGCGAAAGAATTGGGATGCAACCATCCTGAAATCGCATTGCACCTTGATCATGGCGATAGCTTTGAGCTTTGCAAAAGCTGTGTAGACACAGGCTTCTCTTCTGTAATGATCGACGGCTCTTCACTTCCTTATGAAGAGAACATTGCTCTGACCAAAAAAGTGGTAGAATACGCGCATCAGTTCGACGTAACGGTTGAGGCTGAACTCGGTGTTCTCGCCGGTGTTGAGGATGATGTTGTTGCAGAGGTATCTCACTATACTAAGCCGGAAGAAGTTGTTGACTTTGCTACACGTACAGGTTGCGACTCTTTGGCTATCTCTATCGGTACTTCTCACGGTGCTTACAAGTTCACTCCCGAGCAGTGCACACGTGACGAGAAGACCGGTCGTTTGGTTCCTCCTCCATTGGCTTTCGACGTTCTCGAGGCTATTGAAAAGCAACTTCCCGGCTTCCCAATCGTTCTCCACGGTTCATCTTCTGTTCCTCAGGAGTACGTTGACATCATCAACGAGTACGGTGGCAAGATGCCGAACGCTGTTGGTATACCTGAAGAACAGCTTCGCAAGGCTTCTAAGAGCGCTGTTTGCAAGATTAATATCGACTCAGATTCACGTTTGGCCTTCACGGCAGGTGTACGTGAGACCTTCGCTCAGCACCCCGATTACTTCGATCCTCGTCAGTATTGCGGCAAGGCTCGTGAGTATATGGAGCAGCTCTACGCTCATAAGATCAAGGAAGTGCTTGGCTCTGACAACAAGTTGGCTCAGCTCGACTAAGACATTCGCATGGCTTGGGCAGCGTTTAATGCCCAAGGTAGTGTTTAAATATCAAAAATCCGGTCTCGTTGGAGATCGGATTTTTTAGTTTGTTTCAGCTATGGTTTCGTGCATTGTTATCCGGCTTTTTGCTATTCTTGATATACAATTTCCTTCTTTTTTGTGTCTGATGATAAGAAAACAGTATTTTTATTGCTTTGCAATATTTTTACAGTCCGATAAATTTCATGGCTTAATGATTTATGTGTAAATTTGTGGGCGAAAGCCTCGATATGTTTTTGATGAAGCATGAAAAGAGGAGTTTACGTTGTATGGAATCGTATTAAAGACTCTGAAATATTTTATGACTCTCTATTTTTGAAAGCGCTTGTTGTCCGTGAGGATGTGCAGGTGCTTTTTTATTTATGGTAAGCAGAGTTTTAGTCTATAGACGAGTAGTAGGTTATAAAGTATAAGATTTGGGTGGAGGCGTTGTAGCTTATTTACTTTACTTTTTGATGAGCAATAACACCTTTGGCTTATTCTAAATTCTTGGTAAAACGGATGCTCTTTTGATAAATGCAAACAAAACATTAGGGGATTCATTAATTATTGTTACCTTTGTTTCCCACAAGAATAAATTATATGAGATTTTTTTTAAGTTTAATTTCTGCTTTTGTATTGCACAACGGAGTGGTTGTCTGGGCAGGAACACCTGACAAGGATACAGCAAAAACAGTAGAACAGGATCAGGGTTATGTTGTTTCAGGAGTGGTACTTGATGTGTCTGGGGAGCCCTTAATTGGAGTTACTATACAACAAAAAGGCACGGAGAATAAAGCGTTGACTGATATGAATGGTCGTTATTCTCTTCGTTTAAAGCCTGAAAGTTCCAAAACACTTATTCTGACTTATGTCGGGATGAAGACTAAAACGTTGGTGGCAACGGGGGCAACCATGAATATAACGATGGAAGAAGATGCCCACTCGTTGCAAGATGTAGTGGTCGTTGGTGCCTATGGAACCGCCCAAAAGCGTAGCGATCTTGTCGGCAGTGCTTATCAAGTGAACGCCGAACAGCTAAAGGGGTTGCCGAAACAACGGCTTGATGTTATGCTCGAAGGTTTGATTCCGGGTGTCAAAATTGATCCTAATACGACAGATCCGGGCAGTCCGCGGACTCGTTTCAATGTGCGTGTGCGTGGTGAATCTTCGCTGAATGCCTCTAATGAACCCCTTTGGGTGATTGATGGAACACCATTGTACACGGGCGATAAGACCAATATGATGCCCGGAACAAGCTATTCCATTAGTCCGTTGTCGTTTATTAACCCCGATGATATCGAATCGATTACGGTATTGAAAGACGCTACTTCGACTTCTATTTATGGTGCTGATGGTGCCAATGGCGTTATTCTTGTAACCACAAAGAGAGGGCATGAAGGTAGATTGACGATTCAGGCTGCGGTGCAATATGGTGTTTCTAATATTGACGACAGTACTGCTCCCAAGGTGTTGAATGCTGCTCAGTGGATGGAATTAGCCAAGTCGGCTTATAAGAATGCAGGGCTTGACATGCGTACATTCCCATTTCAAGATAATGATATGAATCGTTATTCTGCCACAGACACGAATTGGCGTGATATTTATTATGGAACGGGTCATAATTTCAATGCTAATGTCTCTCTTAAAGGTGGCTCGCAACGAACGGATTATTTCCTTTCTGGGCAATACTATAAGAAAAAAAGCACCGTGAAGGGCAACGATCAACAGCGTTTTACATTAAATTCTAATCTCGGATTTCAATTAACTAAAAATCTGAAGGTGAGTGTTGATCTCTCTGCTTCATATAATGATAATGATCTTTTTGCACTCGGTCGTGAGTATTATCAGCTTTTGCCCATCTATTCGCCTTATAATGCCGATGGTACAATCCGACTATATAATAAGGTGGTGACAGGAATTGATGACAACGGCAATCTTATTTATAGCACGCAGCGGTTTATAACGAACTCCGTGGCTGAACGCGAACAGAATACGAATAATCAAAAGGCGTGGTTTCTGAAAGGTAATTTCAAATTGAAATACGATATTTTGAAAGGATTGAGTTACACGGGGCAATTCTCTTATGACTATCAGAGTACGCTGGAACAGATTTATAATTCGCAAAAGAACTGGACGGGAATGTCGAAAGAAGGAAATCCTTTAGGCTATTCGCGCCGTTCTTCAGCAGATTATACCAATTGGGCGACGATCCATCGTTTTAATTTTAATCAGGTTTTTGGTAAACATCATATTGGTGGCGTGTTGGGTTTTGAAGCTAAGTCGAATGCTTCTGTCACAATGTATGTTACGGGGCAGGGCTTTATCAATGACAAAGTGCAGAACGTGAGTTATGCCAATACGCGAGATGGCTATAATAGTAGCAGCAAAGCCAATAAGGTTTCGTTTCTCGGGCAGGCCAGTTATTCTTATGACCAGCGTTACTATCTGACCGTCAACGCTCGTAAAGATGGAAACTCTCAGTTTGGTACCGATGTGCGTTGGGCCAACTTTGCCTCTATGGGTGTGTCGTGGAATATGCACAATGAGAAATGGTTTAGGATTCCTTGGCTCAATGTCTTGAAGCTGAAAGCCAGTTACGGATCTAATGGAAACTCACGTTTGGGTTCGCAGGAGTCGCTTGGAACCTATCAATATGGCGAAAGTTTTTCATATAATGGCGAGATGGGCGGTGTGCAAGGGCAGTCGCCTAATTCAAAATTGAGTTGGGAAACAACCTATATGACCAATCTCGGAATCCGATTGGCAGTTCTCAATCGCATCGATTTCGAATTTGAATATTATCATAATAAGACCAAGAATCTGTTGAGTCAATTACCTGTTTCGCTGTTGACGGGTGATACGCGCGTCTATCGTAATATTGGCGAGCTTCTAAATCAAGGTGTTGAATTCACGTTGACAACCTATAACATCAAACCTAAGCGCGAAAATGGATTCAGTTGGAAGACAGAAGTCAACCTATCACATAACAGTAATAAGCTCACAAAGTCGTATCGTGGAACCCAAGTTAACTTTAGCGACGGTATTTCTTGGATAGAAGGCGAAGATACAAAGACCTATTATCTGGTTCGTTGGGCTGGTGTTGACCCGTATGACGGCAGTCCCATGTGGTATGATGCTAAAGGCAACATCACGAAAAACTATGACAGTGTGAACAATCGTGTGCGAGGAAAGAGTATGAATCCTACTATTACGGGCGGTATGACCAATAGTTTTACGTATAAAAGCATATCGCTGCGCTTCCAACTTGCCTATCAGTTTGGCGGTTACATCAATAGTTCTTTCGCAAGTCTTATGAATTCGGATGGTTATAGGATTCTTAGTGAGAATCAAGCCATAGAGCAACTGCTGCGATGGCAGCGTCCCGGCGACATCGCACGCAATCCTAAGGCGATCGCTAAAACATCAACCAACTCGTCAAGAAGTTCTACTCGCTTCCTTTATAAGAAAGATATCGTGCGCCTGCAAAACGTTGTGCTCAACTATCAGCTGCCACGCAATATCGTAAAAGGGTGGGGATTGTCTGATGCTTCTGTATCACTGATTGGTGATAATCTGCTTGCTTATAGTCCCTATTCGGGAAAGAACCACAATTCTTACAAGACTTTGATGAGTGGATACCCATTAGAGCGTACGTTCTCTATTGCATTTAACGTTGCATTTTAAATGATAAACTCAATGAAAAAGACTTTTCTATATACAGCGTTGGCACTTTGTTTGACTGTGCTAACGGCTTGTAACGACTTTCTGACGGTTGAACAGAAGGGCAAAACCACCATTCCTTCTTTCCTATCTGACCCACGTGGTTTACATTCAGGGCTGGTAGGAGCCTATCAGAAGTATTTCAATCAATACGACAATCACTTTTTGAAATACCCGGAAGTGGCCGGCATAACAGCCAATCTTAGTCTTACGACGGGTTCGGATATGACAGATCAGTATAATTTTGTGCCAAATCCCGTTAGCGGCACGACCTCTTATTATATTTGGTACAATCTTTCCATAGCCTTGGCCAATGCCAATAACATCATTCAATATGCTCCGGATGTAGCTAAAAAATATCCGGAGAAAGCGACCTATTGCGAGAATCAGCGTACCCAAGCTTTATTCTTGCGCGCCATGTGTCATTTTGATTTGGTTCGTGTCTTTGCGCAGCCGTATAATTATACGACCGATGCGTCTCATTTAGGAGTTCCGGTACTGACTCGGACGCCCGGTCCAAACGATAATCATAGCCGCAATACCGTCAGAGAAGTCTACAATCAGATTCTTTCTGATTTGAAAGAAGCGGCAGGAATCTTAAACGATCATATCGCAACAGACTATCATTATGCTTCGTTGCAGGCCGTGCATGCCATGCTGTCACGTGTTTATCTTTATATGGAAGATTGGCAACAGGCTTACGATTATGCAGTGAAAGCCATTGCCAATCAGCCTTTGGCCGATGGTAATGCACTGATTGAAATGTATCAAGACCTGAATAAGCAAGGCGAAGCCATCTTCCGGTTGAGTGGTCAGAATCGTACAGGTATGCAAAAGGCTTTTTATAACACCGAGTGTGTACCTACAGATCAGCTATTGGCACTCTTTGATGGGGCCGATGTGCGTCTGAAACTTTTAAAAGAGGCCGGAAAACCTAAGTGTTTGAAGTATAGTGCGCTTGTTATTCCCGACAAAAAAGACAATCATGAAGACCCTATCTTGTTCCGTTTATCTGAAATGTATCTCACTGCAGCCGAAGCAGCGTGGCATCTGAATAAGTTTGAAGATGCTCGTCTCTATACCAGTGGCATTGTGAAACGTGCCGTAGGTGAAGCGAACGCTGCGGCGCGACTGGCTAATTATACTGACGCGGCACTGATTAACATGATTCGTGAAGAACGCCAAAAAGAACTTTGCTTCGAGGGCCACAGCCTTTTTGATATTACACGTTGGAAGCAGAATCTTGTGCGCGATGCCAACTCGTCATCATCGGTTAAGGAACTGAAATATCCGAGCGACCTTTTTATCTTGCCCATTCCGCAATATGAATTGGACGCTAATGACAAAATGCTCCCCAATCCCACAGTAAATAAGTAAAACGATGAAGAAAATATTATATTTATTCATGATGGCAGCATTGCTCATAGGCTGCAATCAAGAAGAATTTGAAGGCTATGACACCCCGTTTGTTCATATTGCGACTTCCGATGGCCTCTCTGCTACAACCGTATTGACCAACGTGAGCAATATCAATGAATACTTGGTGAAGGTAAGTTCGCGTCCTCTGACCTCTCCGTTTACCGTCACTTACGAAATCATTGTTGGCGATGGACTGCAAGAGGGCATCGATTACGAGATACTTACACAGGGCAACGGCATCCTGACATTTGCGCCCGGCGTTTATGATATGCCGATTAGAATCAAATGGAAGTCTCATATTGTAGACAAGACAAAGAATAATACGCTGATCATACGATTGACAGGCAACAGTCAGAACATGACACTCGGTTTGCCGGGGCCTGCCGCTGAACAGAAAGAACTTGTCATTACCAAAAAGAATCAAGGAGAGTAAATCATGAAAAAAATATATTCTTATGCCGTGATACTGGCCACTTTGTTGCTGGCTATGGCATGTTCGGACAGCAATAATTTCTTTTATCAGGAGAGCGGTGATGCTCCACAACTCCTTTCGTTCGGTTTTTATGCTGACGACAATCCGGATGTGTTATCGAAGGACTACATAGCTGAGCTCAATACGAATGCTCAAACAACCTCAACGCTCAATATCAGTATTGCCATGCCGGCCCTTGTCGACAAAGCTCGTTTGATAGCGCGCTTCACGACAACCGATGGCACCATCGTGAAAGTTGGTGATGAGGAGCAAACCAGTCAAAAGAGCGTGCAGAACTTTATGTTGCCGGTAGACTATACGATAACCAAGGGGAACGTGAATCGGCGTTGTGCCGTTACGGTTACCAAAGCGATGAATCAGCAATGGAAAGAGTTAGCCGCTTTTGAAGCATACACCGTATATGGCGATCCGGTTCTTCAAATGAATCCCAAAACCAATGTTCCATACGTTGCTTTCAAGATTCGGTCTGACGAAGACAATCATCCGGTAGTCTTATGCCTCGATAAGGAGCATGCGTGGCAGTATGTAGGAGGTAAACGTTTGAGCCATAAGGTCAACAATTCTTACTTAGATTTCGACATCACTTCCGATGGAACGCCTTTCCTTGCTTACTCTGATCATGAAGCAAAGAATGTCGGTGCTTTGAGCGTAGAGAAGTTTGATGGCAGTAACTGGGGTTTTGTAGGGCAGGCAGGATTGCTGAATGCCCAGTCTAATTATGTCAGCTTGGCGGCTCTTGACAATGGAGAAATCGTTTCGGCTCAGGTCAATGGCAGCAGAAAAGGCGACTTTGCCCGTAATAAAATGGTTATTTCCAACTACAAGGATGGCGCTTGGAACAGTCAGATTCTTGGCCTGTTGTCCAATGATGTCTTCATGTGTAATATGGCAGGAAGTGGTAATGCCGCTTATGTTATCAGTATCAACCGTGGTAAGGTGGGCGCCGTGAATTATGGACACAATGTCCTTAAATATACCAATGGCGTTTGGACAGCTCTGCGGAGCAACTTTATCCGGCAGGGAAATACGACCAACAACATTGCCATTATTGGCATTACTGTAGCTCCCGATGACGTTCCCTATATTTGGACGTTGGATAATGCCGACGGAGCCGACGCGATTCGTATGGAATATTATGACCAAAAGACCGAACAATGGTTTACTTTGGGTGGCAATGTTCTCCCATTAGGCTTCACCCCCGATCGCAATACAGAGGTAGCATTGGCCGTAGCCAACAATGGTACTCCTTATATAGTCTATGGCAATGCGGCTGACCAAGGTTATCCCTATTTCATTTATCTTGACCCAGAAACGCAGCAGTGGAGCGCCCCCGTGAAGATAGCGAGTTTCAAAGCTAAAGGGTTAGGCATTCAATTCTCCAAGACCGGCGTAGGCTACTTCACATGTGTTGACGCAAAGAATGTGCTACACACCTTTATCTATGAATAAACGATTCTTTTTATTAGCCATTTCTTTACTCTCGACCCTGGCCGTTGCAGCCCAACGCATGGTTGAGGGTAATGTCTTTATTGACCAAAATCGCAATGGTATTTGTGATAAGGGTGAGGAATTGCTGGCTGGAATCCCCGTGTCTAATGGTCGCGACATTGTCGTTACCAACGCGAAAGGCTGCTATCGTATAGCTTTGCCCGAGGGTTTCAGCCTTTTTCCCATTCTGCCGGCTGATCTGACGATAGAGCGGAGCCGATTGGTCAATGCCCATTTCATCAATAGTCGTGTCGCGCAGAAGCGTAATAATAACTTCGCCCTGGTCAGAAAGCCTGTCAAGAAGCATTTTCAACTCAATCTGATAGGCGATGTTCAGGTGTCTAACTATCAGGAACTCGACTATGCCACACGCTCTCTGTGGCCCGAATTGCTCGATGGCGCGCCCTCCGATCTCAATCTTTTTATGGGCGATTTGGTCAATAATAACCTGTCGCTCTATGGCCGGCTACGCCAATTAATGGAGCAGTTGCCCCAGCAGACATGGACCGTTCTGGGCAATCACGACCGTGATGTCGACAGTTTGCGCCGTCGGCAGAGCAACACCTATACGGATTTCTTCGGTTCCGACGTCTATGCCTTCAATGAAGGGCAGGTACATTTCATCGTGCTTAATAATGTATTCGGTGAGGGTATTCGTGGTTATACCGGACAACTGACCGACGAGCAGCTTACCTTCGTGCGCAACGATCTGCAATATATACCAGCCAATGCGCTGGTGGTGCTTTGTATGCACATCCCGTTGAGCGAAACCCGCAATCGCAATCAGCTTATCGAACTTTTCCGTGGGCGCGACCATCTGCTCGCCATAACGGGCCATCTGCATCGTGTCATGCGTTTTTTCTATGAGCATGCAGGCGTTAAGGTTCATGAATTAGGCGTCGGCGCGTCGTGCGGCTTTTGGTGGGTAGGCGAGAAAGACTGGCAGGGACTGCCCGCGGCTTTGCAGCAGGGAGGCGCTCCCCGCAATTATTTCGTTATGAAGTTCGATGACAACCGCTATCAGTTCCGCTTCAAGGGTATCGGACTTGATGAGCGTCGGCAGATGAATATCCATATTATGGGAATTGACTCGCTCGATCAGCACCTGCGCGACTTCAAAGAAGTGGCTCCTCATCAAGCAATCATCACGGTGTGGGGCGGCTGTGATTCTACGCAGGTCAGGTGTCGCGTAGATGGAGGCGCATGGCAAACCTGTGCTAAGGCATCGTTGATTGATCCCAATGTGGCGCGTATTCGTGAAATGAACTTGTTGCGGGCCTATCCCACGAAGTACAATCGCGTCAATCCTATGCGTCGGCAGGCGTCGCCTCAGCTGTGGACGGTTGTGCTTACGGATGAGCAGTGCCGCAATGCCCACACGATAGAGGTGGAGGCCTCCGATCGGTTTGGTTTCCATGCGACAGGTCGACGTGCCTACGCTTTCCCTTAGCCCTTTTTGTAAAATTTCATTCACTCAAAAGCGACACTTTTTTCAGCACCTTCTAGCGTTGAAAGAAGACTTCGGACACCTTTTGAATGGTGCGAAATAAGGCTTTGATGGTCTGATATATTGTTATTCGCGCCTCAAAGCATAACTTTTACCCCCTTAAAGCATGGCTTTTACATGCTCAAAGCAGCCCTTTTACATCCTAAAAGGGCTGCTTTTGTCTATCCATAGCTACGCTTTTGCGTGGTTATGATGGAATATTCAAAGCGTAAGGTTTGTAAGTGGTTGATAGATAGAGAGATAGTGAAGTCGCAAAATACTCGCGTATTTGCCGGCAAAAAACTTTTTGTAGAAAATCTATCCCCAAGGTTCAAGAAAAGGCGAAATAGCGTGAATGATTTGTG
>CAUURC010000021.1:0-39106 GCA_963547405.1 uncultured Prevotella sp. | reverse complement strand
GAGAGAGAGAGAGAGAGAGAGAGAGTAGCAAATTATTTGGAACTACCAAATAATCGGACCACTTTTTTACAAGAAAATTGCGATTTTCTTGCACTGCCAATATGCCGTTATGGAGGGCGTATTGCATGGGAAGCGTGTAAGTCTCTATCGTTCTCAACTTTCGTTTTGTTTAAAATTTGTGGACAAAGGTATGGAATCTTTTTGGATTGAGCAAGGAAGTATAAAAAAATAAAGATTTGGCGGAGTGGGCATGGTCTTGATTATTCAGCCTTTTCTTCTCTGTTATCAATCACTTCATCCATGCGGATGTCATTTTCGTCAGTCGGTACGCTTTCTACACGCTGGAAGTCGAAGCATACGCCTATTTTATATACGGGCGATATGGTTTTTAGGAAACGGTCGTAGTATCCTCGTCCCCGCCCAATTCTGTTGCCACAATCGTCGAAACCCATTCCCGGAACGATGATAACCTCTATTGGTTTGGGCTCGGAATAGACCTCTCCCATAGGTTCCTGTATATGGAAAGCCGCGTCCTCCTTTAGATCTTGTCTGCCTCGGTATATCCTCGGTTCTATCGTTTGCCCATCCAGCATTTTAGGCAACAGCACGGTTTTTCCTCTTTCGACCAATAAATCAATAAGTTCATGGGTATATACTTCGTCGGGCATGGAGTAGTACAGCATGAGGGTTGTTGCGTTGTTGATGCGTGGATGGGCCAGCAACTTATTGATAACAGGAAGCGACAACTCCCTTAATTGCTCTTCGGTAAATTGTCGCTTCCTATTTCTAATCTCTTGTCTGAGTTCTTTTTTCTGCATATTTTGTTTCTTGTACTATAATGGATTTTCAACGTTTCTGTGCCGCATGCCCGTTTACTTCTTAGTATCGGAAGCCTTGGAGGCCGGTGCCTTGGGGAACGCGGCTTCGTTGCGGAAGACCTTCAAGGCTGCGGCTATGACCGAATCGCTTGAGTTCAGGTATTTATTCCAGGCCTCTTCGTCCAACATGTTGTAGATAATTCGGCTGTTGATGTAGCGTTCGAGCAGCGGATAGCTCTTCCGAATCATCAGATTGCGGCGTTGCAGGCCATGGTTGTCTGCGTACGTGGCAAATTTCTCCACCAGATTTTGCTTAACGAGGTAGTCATTCAGTTGTGTCATCTCCTTGAAATTATTCAATTTGATTCGGTTGTCATCCGTGTAAGTAAAGGCAAACTGCAGAATCAAGCCGCTCATGCCGGCCTGTTTGTAATACGATGTGACATTTGTTGTATCTTCCGGAACAAAGATGTCGGGTGTGATACCACCACCGCCATATACCACTCGGCCGTTGCTGGTGTGATAGGCCGGTCCTTCATGCTTGATGCTGTCTTGCGAGAAGAATTCGCCGTGCTGGTATCGGGCTAGCAGATCCTGCATATAGCTTTGGTCTTCGCCACTTGTATAAGGTTTTTGGATGCATCGTCCCGAAGGTGTATAATAGCGTGCAATGGTCAGTCTGATCATACTTCCGTCGGGGAATCCAATCTGTTGCTGTACCAAGCCTTTGCCGAAAGACCGGCGTCCGATAATGGTGGCTCGGTCATTATCCTGCATGGCTCCCGCGAAAATCTCTGAAGAAGAGGCTGAACCTTCATTGATTAATACGACCATAGGAATGTTTTGGTAGCTGCCGTGCCCGTCCGACTTGTAGTCTTGCCTTGGAGACTTGCGTCCTTGCGTGTAGACAATCAGTCGATTCTTTGGCAGGAATTCGTTTGCCATCTGTACGGCACTTTGCAGATAGCCGCCTGTGTTGTCGCGCAGGTCTATCACCAGATTTTCAAAACGTTCCTGTGACAATTTCGCCAACGCAATCAAGAGTTCCGGATAGGTTGTTTCGCCAAAGCTCTTGATACGGATATAGCCTGTTGTCTTGTCAAGCATATATGTTGCGGAAATACTCTTCTGGGGTATCTCGCCACGTGTTACCGTGAAGAACTTGGTTTTCTTTCCACCATAACGAATCACGCCAATCTTCACCTTGGTATCTTTGGGGCCTTTCAATCGGCGCATCGCCTCCTCGTTTGTTACGATTTTACCTACAAATGGTTTGCCGTCCACGTTCACAATCTTGTCACCAGCCAGCAATCCTGCTCGTTCTGCCGGTCCGTTCTTGATGACGTTCTGCACGTGAATGGTGTCTTGCCGGATGGTAAATTCAATACCTACGCCCGAGAACGAACCTTTCAGGTCATCGTTAGCCGACTGCACATCCTTCGCACTGATGTAGACAGAGTGGGGGTCCAGTTCTGCCAATATCTTGGGAATGGCCTGGTCCACCAGCGAATCTATGTTTACCTTGTCTACATACTGGTCGTCAACAATGTGCAATAGGTTGTTCAGCCGATTGCTTCCACTGTTGATAATATTCAACCGATTGCCGGAAAAGTGATTGGCAAAGAAGTTTCCAACCAATATTCCGATGACGATACACAGCGTCATCAGAATAGGCATGTATCTGTTATTCTTTTTTTGATTCATTTCTACTTCCTTTCATTATTGAATATTTTGTTCCGTTGCTTCGTCTTTCGGATTCATATACTCAACCTCTATACCTGCTTTTTTCAAGAGGTCTATACCATCTTCCAGTCGGTATTTCTCCGCATACACCACACGCCTGATTCCCGATTGTATAATCAACTTTGCACATTCTATGCAGGGCGAAGCCGTTACGTACAGTGTACTGCCGTCGCTGTTGTTATTGCTTCTGGCCAACTTCGTAATGGCATTAGCCTCTGCGTGAAGCACATATGGAAACGTCGTGTTGTCAGTGTTTTCGCATATATTGGGGAAACCGCTCGGTGTACCATTGTAGCCATCGCTGATAATGGTTTTGTCCTTCACTACCAGTGCCCCCACTTTTCTCCGTTGGCAATAGCTGTTCTCTGCCCAGATCTGTGCCATTCTCAGATAGCGAAGATCCAGTTTATGTTGTTTGCCTTTTGATTCCATTTCTTTCTAATAAAGCGTCTATATTGGGTTCTTGTCCTCGGAATCGCTTGTAAAGTGTCATCGGGTGTTCCGTGCCGCCCTTTGACAAGATGTTGTCTCTAAAACGTTGTGCCGTTATTGGGTTAAAGATTCCTTCTCGCTTGAATACGCTGAAAGCATCTGCATCGAGTACTTCCGCCCACTTGTAACTATAATAACCGGCAGCGTAACCACCAGCCATGATGTGTGAGAACTGTACGGTCATGCAGGTGTCATGTCGTTGTTTCGTGACGATAGCGTCTTTCCATGCCTCTTTTTCAAACGGAATGATGTCGAGGTTGAACTCATCTTTCCTTGTGTAGTAGGCCATATCAAGCAGTCCGAAGCTCACCTGACGCATGCAGGCGTAGGCTGTCATGAAGTTGCGACTCTTGACAATACGTTCTATCAACTCGTCGGGCAGAGGGTCCCCTGTTTGATAGTGGAACGCAAACGTGCGTAGAAACTCTTTCTCGATAGCGTAATTTTCCATGAATTGTGATGGAAGTTCCACGAAATCCCACCATACATTGGTGCCGCTCAGACTGCCAAAGCGGGTGTTCGCGAACATACCATGTAGCGAATGTCCGAATTCATGTAGGAACGTTTCTACTTCTCCCAATGTCAGCAGTGCCGGTTTTTCATCGGTCGGTTTCGTCAGATTCATCACAACGCTTACGTGCGGGCGTACATTATTACCTTTATGGTCAATCCATTGTCCCTGAAATTCTGTCATCCATGCACCGGCCTGCTTACCTTTCCGTGGGTGGAAGTCGGCATAGAATACGGCCAGATAGCTGCCATCCTTGTCAAAGACCTCGTATGCTTTCACGTCGGGGTGGTAGACGGGAATCTCTTTGTTTTCCTTAAAGGTAATGCCATATAACTTGTTAGCCAGTCCGAAGATGCCTGCTGTCACCTTGTCCAACTGGAAATAGGGACGCAGCATTTCGGCGTCTAAGTTATATTTCTCCATCTGCAGTTTGTGTGAGAAATAACTGAAATCCCAAGGTTCCAGTTCAAAATCGGCTCCTTCCTGCGATTGGGCCAACTCTTCTATTTCCTTCACTTCCTTTTCCGCTGTGGGCTTATAGGCATCAATCAGGTCATAGAGTAGTTTATATACATTATTTATATTTGTGGCCATCCGGTGCTTCAGCACGTAATCGGCATAACTGTCAAATCCAAGCAGTTGGGCCATTTCTCGTCGCAGGTTTACCAATCGCTTACAGATTTCCAGATTGTTCTCGCCGTTGTCATGAATACATTCCGTATTCTTGGCCATATAGAGTTGCTTGCGCAGCGTTCGATCTTTAGCATAGGTCATGAAAGGGGAGTAGCTCGGAAAGTCGAGTGTGAATATCCAGCCTTCTTTTTCTTTCTCTTTAGCTGCCAATCGTGCAGCTTCACGTGCCGTATCGGGCAGCCCTTCCAGCTGCGCCTCGTCCGTTACGTGCAGTTCATAGGCCTTATTTTCTTTCAATAGGTTTTGTGAGAACTGCAATGCCAGCAAACTCGCTTCTTCCGTGAGCTGTCTCAGCTTCTCTTTACCGGCTTCGTCCAACAGCGCACCGCTTCTGACAAAGCCGTCGTAGCTTGTTTCGAGCAGCATCTGTTCTTCGGGAGTCAACTCCCGATGGTGCTCATATACATATTTAATACGTTGAAAGAGTTTTTCGTTCAGGCTGACATCGTTAGCGTGCTTCGTCAGGATGGGACTTAATTTCTGGGCCAACGCGTCCAAATCGTCATTGGTTTCTGCGCTCATCATGCACGAAAATACATTCGATACACGATCTAAAAGGTCATAATAATGTTCCCCCTTTGATGTGTCTACTCTGCTAATCGTATTTTCAAAAGTCGGTGTTTCAGGATCATTGATGATTTTTTCAATTTCTTCGTCATCACGTCTGATACCTTCCATGAAGGCTTCTTCGTAGTCTTCCGTCCGTATCTTGTGAAAAGGTACGGTATTATGTGGTGTCCCGTAGGATTCAAAAAAGGGATTAACTCGTTCTGTCTTCTCTATATTTATTTCATTCATACTAATTATTGCGCTTTAATCTATGCAAATTTATAAAAAAATGGCAGACCTTATATGTGGCCCAAACGTAATTATTAAATATTAAATAATTTATTCTTCTTTAGAAAAGCTTTTCCAATTGAGGTATTTCTATATGTCCACGTGACAATATAATCAACCCTTGATCTTGTAGGGCGTTGAGTGCTTTCGACACATTGAGTCTGCTTTCATTGATTTCTTTGCCTAATTGGGTCATTTTTATTTTTACACCTATGTGCCCAGCAGGTCGCAGGCAGCGGTCGGCAATAAATCTGATGATTCGCTCTGTCAACTCCGTTGGCGACTTTCGATAATTGCGTTGTTGCTGTTTTTGAATCTGTGCTGAAAGGATATTCAGCAGATTGATTTTAAATATATTGTAGGAATCGGCCATTTTCAGAATCTCACGCTTGTCAATCATAATGAAATTACATTGTTCCATGGCCTTGAATGTCTTGGTGTAGCGGTGAGTTAGCCCAAATAGACTTTCGGGTTGTAGAATGTTGGGAGCTGTCATTATCTCCACGATTTCATAGGAATGATCATGGCTGACCGTCTTTACTTCCAGTCTTCCGGCTTGCAGCAGGTAGGCTCCCGTGCAGGCATCTCCTTCTTGGACTACCGTTTGGTCTTTATGATACTTCATAAAACCCAATCTGGTGTGTGCCACGATTTCTTGCAGATCGTCGGCATTCAGCCCAAGAAACAGCGGCAACTCCAGTAAAGTCTTGTATCGCCCGATTTCTTCCATATACCTATTTATTTAATGCTTTTTATTCTCTTTCCTGTGTATCTGTCAGTCCTTCCGAATGCCACGTGGAATAGTTGCCCTTGTGATCGGAGTAGATAAAGTATGCTTTCAGTTCAGGATGCTTTTTCAGCACATCCTTAGCCTTGTCTATCCCCATCACCATAAAAGAAGTGGCATAGGCATCGGCTTGTGCGCAGCGGTTGGCAATGACCGTGGCCGACAACAGACTATGTTGTACCGGGTAACCCGTCTTCGGATCGATCGTGTGCGCGTATTTTTTGCCACCTTTATAATAGAAGTTGCGATAGTTGCCACTTGTAGCCATGGCCTTGTCCGTCACGTTGAGCACCGTCTGCAGTTCCTTGTTGGTGCTGAGAGAGTCGTCACAGGGCCTCGTTATACCAATCTTCCAAGGCAATCGTTTTTCACTAATTCCGCTTGTCACGACCTCACCACCAATCTCTACCATGAAATTCTTGATATCGTGAAGACGCAACAATCGTGCAATCCGGTCACTGCCATAGCCCTTGGCGATGGCACTAAAGTCAAGCATAACGGCTTGATCTTTTTTTTGTAGCATCTTTGTGGCTTTATAACCATTCAGGCTTGTAACGGAAAGTTTGTTCATTCCCACGTGTTGTCGCATCTCTTTTACCTCTTGTGGTGTGGGCATTTGCTGATTCTTGAAGCCAAATCCCCAAGCGTTGACCAGCGGAGCCACCGTGATGTCGAATGAACCATTGGTCTCGCGATTGATGTCTGCTGCCATCTGATAGACTTCTTCAAACATCGGGCTCATCTTCAGCCGTCCTTTTTGGTTGAAAGCAGTTACACTCGACAGTTTGTTGAACATCGAAAACTCGTCATCCACCTTTTTTAGTTCTGCCTCAATCTCGCTTTTCAGATTGTCATCGCTTTGGTAGGTCACGTGGTAAACTGTGCCGAAAATAAAGCCTTCATCATGCTGGTAGGGCATGTTTTTCTGTTGCAGAATGATCAAGACCGTACCTACAATGAGTAGTATTAACAAAGGAATCTGCCAAATGGCTTTCCTCTTGCGTGCGTTATGGATTGTCATATGTCTAAATTTCTATACTTACATTGAATGTTCCACCCAAGCGGGTATTGCCTCCGCGCCCGTATCCCGGTACATACCAGGGTTCGCCAATTTCTCCATGCTTGTGAAAAAGCCGCCGTTTGTATCTCACGCTCCAGCCCATTCTGACGGGACCCCATATCTTGGCGTCGATAGAGAACACGCCTTCCAGCCAATGGTAGCTGCCGTCTACGTCCTTGGCTCCGAACGGAACCTTCTCGCGCCACACGGGATCTGTGACCTTTTGGCTTGATATATCATAACGGAACTTACTGAAAGCGTATCTGAAACCACCATACATGCGGTAGATATCGTGCTTGTTTTTCATCAGATTAAAGTCAACACCGATTCTTCCATAGGGCGCTTTGGTCTTATAGCCTAAGGTCGTCGACGCGTCGGTGGCGTCGCATTTGGCCATACCCACTTCTATGACGGGGAAATACTTGTCTTTAAGATTCACTTTCAGCGCGCCTTCATACTGTCCGTAGTCACTGACTCCCAGCTGGATGAGGCCCACCATGTCGGCCGAAATCTGTACGCCCCGCAGCCAAGGAACCGTGTCGGGGGCTGCGGCGATTACTTTCTTGAGCTGTTGGGCCGAGACTGTCAGCTGCAGAATGAGCAACAAACTAATGAATATCGCTCTTGAGATGGAGGAAGAAATTACTCTTGGAAGGAACATTAGTGACATGTTTGTTGTTGACAACGATCGTATCGATGAAATGGCGCGTGCATTTCACGTCCTTGATTTCATGAAAAAATATAGGGTTACAATCCACGGCTTCGAAATGCGGAATGTTTATTTTCGTGATAATAACAGTGTCGGTCAGTGCCTTTGCCGTCGTTTTCGTTTTGAAGTATAAAGTGTCTTCGTGCCGGTTGTAACTCATGGGTAACTGAAAGCTGTCGGTATTTGCCAATTGGTTGAGAAGAATGCTGTCGTTACCATCGCCCAAGTGAGCTGTCACCGTCAGTGGGTGAGTCAGCTTTTTGACGTCTCCGGCCAACTTATAAGTGACGGCTACTCGCGAGTTGAGCGAGCAATCTATGGTTGAACAGGCCGCTAAGAGTGTCGCCATGGCGACTAAGAGCCAAAACATTTTGTGCATATCAGATCTCTTTTTCTATTTGATAATCGTTGCGGTTAGGATTCTGACGAGCTATTAAGTCGCCCAAGAAACCGGCCAAAAAGAACTGACTACCCAATAACATGGTAGTCAGGGCAATAAAAAAGTAGGGCGAGTCGGTGATGAGACGTTGAGGAATGCCGTTGGTTAAGGCATAAAGCTTGTCTACTCCGATACATACGACGGCAATGAAACCTATCAGAAACATGATGCTGCCTAAGAAACCGAATACGTGCATGGGCTTTTTGCCGAAGTTATTGAGGAACCACAGCGTCAGCAGATCGAGATAACCATTGATGAAGCGGTTCAATCCAAACTTGCTTTGGCCGTATTTGCGGGCCTGATGGTGCACGATTTTCTCTGCAATCTTGTTGAAACCGGCATTCTTGGCCAGATATGGTATGTAGCGATGCATTTCGCCATACACCTCGATGTTCTTTATTACGTCGCGGCGATAGGCTTTCAGTCCGCAGTTAAAGTCGTGTAGGTTACGGATTCCGCTTATCTTGCGGGCCGTGGCGTTGAATAGTTTGGTTGGTATCGTCTTCGAAAGAGGGTCGTAGCGTTTCTGTTTGTAGCCTGAAACGAGGTCGTTGCCGTCTTCCATAATCATCTTGTAGAGTGCCGGAATCTCATCGGGCGAATCCTGCAAGTCGGCGTCCATCGTAATGACGACGTCGCCCTCGGCTGCATTGAAGCCACAGTAGAGTGCCGGACTTTTGCCGTAGTTGCGACGAAACTTGATACCTTTCACGCAGGCGTCCTTCTGCCGCAACTCTTCGATTACTTCCCAAGAGCGGTCGGTGCTGCCGTCGTTGATGAAAATAATTTCGTAAGAATATTGGTTGGCGTTCATCACGCGCTGTATCCATGTGTGCAATTCGGGTAACGATTCCTCCTCGTTGTATAGAGGAACGATCACTGAGATGTCCATATCTTGATATCTTGTTATTGATGTTTATTTATTTCTATTCGTTGCTATTGGAATTCTTTGCGTTCTTGCGTCTGCAAAGCAGGGCTGTCAACACGGCAAGCGGTGCGCAGATAACCAAATAGTACATCATGAAACCAAAAGCAATTTGCAAAGGCGACAGACTACTGAAGAGATCGATGGTGTCGTATATCTCTTTTGGATTCTTACCCATCGTCTGATAAATGGTCGCACTGTCTTTGATACTCCGGAATAGCGTCGCAAAGAACAGGCCTTGATCAAACTTGAAGAGGTAAACGAATAACCCAAAGGCAAAAAGAAACGTGCCGTTGAAGAATGTATAGACGTTGTAGGCCAGTCCTCGTCTGAACGAAATCCTGCCATTTAGCGCTTCATCTCTGAATCTGCGCAGTAGCCAACCTGCAAAGAGGGGCGTGCAAAGAATCATAACACCACCGAAAGCTAAGTCGGGAAAATAGAGTGTTAGCAAAAAACTTACTATCCAATAGGCACCCAGGAATGCGCCGTCTTGTCGTGCGTATGCTTTTAACTGTTTGATCGTTTGGAAGTCAACCACTTGTTATATCCTAATTTTATGACTATTATTAAGTTGCAAAAATAGCTAATTTCAGCCATATAATAGGTGTAGGGCTTTGAAAATAGTGTTAAATTAAAGCTTGCTTACGCATGCGGAATGCGATGAACCATGCCCCTGCGGTTGGCGCATGACAACCATTTGTATCAATAAAGTCTGATTCCCGTACTTCTAAATAGCGTGACGTAAACCATAAAAGTGTAGTTCTTCGCGCTCCGTAATTATGGTTTTAAAATTCAGAATAATCTTTACAAAGTGCTTAAATATTCTGAATTGAGAAAAAGTTGGACGGATTTATGCCCGTTATTCGCGGTTTTCGGCTTTGCTTGTAAGTGGTTGATAATGAGCTGTTTGTGTTTTTCTGCTGGTTGGTTGATATCATTTTAGTCGCTCATAGCTATGCTTTTACCTTGTAATAGCAGCCCTTTTAGCCTGTAATAGCAGCCCTTTTGTGTTGTAAAAGCATAGCTTTGAGCGGCTAAAAGCAGCCATATTGCGTTGAAAAAGCTGTGATTTTACATTTTTGAAGCGACTTTTTGGCAAAAGAACGATGTATTTTGGCCTGTTCTTTTGTTAGATTGAGAATTTTAAAAGGGCGTTTTTCTGACTTTTTATTTACTTTTTTCGTAGGATAGGTTATGGAGAATGAGTGGGGTAGTAAGCGAAAGAGACAAGTCAATAAGTAAAAATAAATCTTATGTTAAACTCCTCTTATTCTATCAAAAAAGAACTTCAAAGCAAAGATTGTCAACATAGTATTAGCAACCAGCAAAATAACATTAATCATATTTTAAAATTAAGACTATCTTTGCACCGAATATATTTCGATAGAACAGCTGTCGGGAGTATTACCTAAATTGAATGAAAAGAAACCTAACGGAAACGATCTCCTCGCTCATGGCACGACCTAATCTGATAACAGACAGACGGCCGAAAGCTGTAAACTCTGGATTTTGACGCTAAGATGAATGATAATCTAACTCCAATCTATTATAATAAGGTAAGGAGACGGCACAGATTGACAAAAGATAAAAGAACTATTTAACCCCAATAACAATGGATTTTAATTACAGCAAAGCTACATTGCTCGCGGGATGTCTGACGCTAACGTTGCTCGGATATTCGCCACGAGTATGGGCCGGCGGCGAAAATGCCATGCATGCCGCTACACAACAAACGCGAAAGGTGACCGGAAAGGTGACCGATGGAACGGAGTCGATTATCGGCGCTACGGTGAAGGTGAAAGGAACCACCAATGTTACCGTTACCGATCTCGACGGCAACTTCACTCTCGATGCGCCGCAGGGCGCTACTTTGGAAATATCGTATATAGGATATGTACCCAAGGAAGTAAAAGTAAGCGGACAAGGAGGCCCGCTAAACATTGTGCTACACGAAGACAACAAGACCCTGAACGAGGTTGTTGTGGTGGGATACGGCGTGATGAAGAAGAGCGACGTGTCGGGCGCCTCGGTTACGATGGACGAAAAGAAGCTTCGCGGCTCTATCGTAACGTCGTTAGACCAGACCTTGCAAGGGCGTGCGGCCGGTGTAACAGCCATCAGTACGTCGGGCGCGCCCGGCACATCGTCGAGCATTCGTGTGCGCGGGCAGGCCACCATCAACGCCAATGCCGAGCCATTGTACGTTATCGATGGCGTAATTATGCAGGGTAGTGGTGCCAGCGGTTCCTCGTTGGGACTGGGCGACGCACTGGGCAACGGCAAGGTTTCGACAGTTTCGCCCCTATCTACCATCAACCCCAACGACATCGTGTCGATGGAGATACTGAAAGACGCATCGGCCACGGCCATCTATGGTGCCCAAGGAGCAAACGGCGTTGTGCTTATCACCACGCGCCGCGGTAAGGCAGGCGAGGCAAAGTTCACTTATGACGGCATGGCCGCATGGAGCAGGCAGGGCAAAAGACTGCAAGTGATGAACCTTCAAGAGTTTGCCGACTACTATAACGACTTCGTAACAACGGGGCAAATAAACCCTGCGGATGCCGACAAGCACTTTGCCGATCCCTCGTTACTGGGTAAAGGAACCAACTGGCAAGACGCTATCTTCCGCACCGCGCTGCAACACTCGCACCAAATAGCGGCCCAAGGCGGCTCTGATAAGGTGCAATACTACGTGTCGGGCAACTATATGTCGCAAGAAGGAACGCTTATCGGCAGCAAGTTCGACCGACTGGGCATGCGTGCCAACCTTGATGCGCAACTTAAATCGTGGCTGAAACTGGGCATGAGCGTGAACTTCTCTAACACTAATGACGACCTGAAACTGGCCGATAGCGACGCGGGTATCATCAACTACTCGCTCACCACACCGCCCGACATACAGATATATAATATCAATGGCGGCTACTCGTCGGTGTCGAAAGAGGGTTTTACCAACCCCAATCCTATCGCCATGGCCATGCTCAACGAAATATTGCTGAACAGGCGCAAGCTAAACGGCAACCTCTTCTTTGAGGTAACGCCTGTCAAACACTTGGTTTGGCATGCCGAAGTGGGCTACGATCTCAGCGCCAATCGTGGTAGAAACTTCTTGCCTACAGTGGATTTGGGTACGTGGAAGCGCACGAAGAATTCGGCATCGGTGCAGAAAATGTCTACCACCTTCTGGCAATTGAAGAACTATATAACCTATGCCAATACCTTAGGCAAACACTCGTTCTCGGCCATGCTTGGTCAAGAGATGTGGGAAAACTCGTACGATTACAACCGTACAGAGAATACCGACCTGCCCGCAAACAGCGTTAACAACCCCGCTTTGGGCGCGGGTACGCCTGCTATCAGTGTTGGTTTCGGCAGTTCGGCCATGGCATCGTTCTTCACACGTCTGACTTATGCCTTCAATGATCGTTATAACGCCACCTACACTTACCGCTATGACGGCAGCTCCAACTTTGGTCCCAACAAGCGTTGGGCGGGTTTCCACTCGTTTGCCGCGTCGTGGCGCTTTATCAACGAGCCTTTCTTCGCGAAGAGCCCGCTGGCCAAATACGTGAGCAATGGTAAGCTGCGTGCCGGCTGGGGGCAGACGGGTAACGCCAATATAGGTTCGTATAAGTGGGGAACATTGATGAAAGCGATGCCCACTTTGTTAGGTAAAGCCTATCGCCCGGACAACATTCCCAACTTAGACGTGCAGTGGGAAAGCCAAGAACAATGGAATGTGGGACTGGACTTGGGCGTGCTTAACGACCGCGTCAGTTTCACCATGGACTGGTATCGCAAAGAGTCGCGCGACATGCTGATGCCCCTTCAGCTTCCCTCCTATATGGGAACGTCGGGCAACGTGTCATCGGTGTTGGCCGCTCCTTACGGAAACTACGGCACAATACGCAACACGGGCTTTGAACTTACTGTGAGCGCGCATCCCTTGGCGGGTGCTTTTCAATGGGATTCGGAGTTCCAAATCTCGTGGAACAAGAATAAGTTAGTGGCTCTTTCGGGCACAAAGAACGCTGCCATCGTGGGCTACGGACAATGGAACGACGTGATTAGCGTGTCGAATGTGGGCGAATCGCTGTACAGTTTCTATGGTTTCGTTACCGATGGCGTGTATAAAGATCTGGCCGACCTTGAGACTTCGCCTAAAACTTCTAAGTATCCTGCCGACGGGAAGAGCTTTGACCGCAATACCACCCCGTGGATTGGCGACCTGAAATTCAAAGATATCAGCGGCCCGGACGGTAAGCCCGACGGCGTTATCGACGATTACGACAAGACCAATATCGGGTCGCCCATGCCTAAGTTTACTTTCGGATGGACTAATACCTTCCGCTACAAGAACTTCGATCTCAACGTCTTTGTCAACGGATCCTATGGCAACAAGGTGTACAACTACATGAAGATGAAACTCACCCACATGAACAGCTTGTGGAGCAATCAGCTTACAGACGTTACGAAACGTGCCAAATTGGAACCTATCGACCCCTCGAAAACTTACGCCCCAGGCGGCTATTGGTACACGGATGCCGGCAATATACGCGTGGCTAACCCCGAAACCAACATCCCCAGAGCCACTATCGCCGATCCCAACGACAACGACGTGATTAGCGACCGTTATATAGAAGACGGCTCGTATATCCGTCTGAAGAACATCGCCTTGGGCTATACGCTGCCCAAAAAGTGGATTTCTAAATGGGGAATAGAGAATCTTCGCGTGTATGTAAACATCCAAAACCTGCTCACCATAACTGGTTACGACGGCTATGACCCCGAGATTGGCGCCAGCACGGCTGATATCAACGGTTACACTTACGGTGTAGACAATGGTCGTTATCCATCGCCAACTACCTATTCGTTTGGCCTTAATCTCACTTTCTAACAATAAATCTTTTTCAAAATGAAACGTTTGAAATATCTATATATGGCCTTTGTGTTGGTAACGATTGCGCTTGCAACTTCGTGCAACGACTTTTTGGACAGGCCCGCAGAAGATTCTTACAACGCCGGAACCTTTTATAAGGACGACAATCAGTGTCTGCAAGGTGTGAATTACCTTTACAATTCGCCTTGGTACGACTTCCAACGCGGCTTTATTAAGGTGGGCGAAGTGATGTCGGGCAATTACTATTGGGGATCGAGTCCCTACCTGACGCTCACCGTTAACAGCACCGACGGCGATCTGATGAATATGTCTTACTCGCTGTGGTCGGTGATCGGGCACGCCAACACCGTGTATAACAACCTCAAAAACGCCACGGCATCGCAAGCCATGAAGAACCAATGCATGGGCGAATGCCTGGCGTGGAAGGCGATGGCCTACTTCTTCTTGGTGCGTTCGTTTGGCGATGTGCCTATCATTCACGACAACTCGGCCATGCTTGCCGATGGTTCGTATAGTAATGTAAGCCGTGTAAAGAAGGCCGACGTGTACGAATACATCATTCTTACGCTTGAAAAGGCCATGCAACTGCTGCCGCGCAATGGTTCGCCGGGCCGCATCGACTATTACTCCGCAGAGGGATTACTCGCCAAGGTGTACCTAAGCAAAAGTGGTGTGAACGCTAATGGCAACGGACAACGCAACGTCGACGACCTGACAAAGGCCGCAGCGTATGCCAAAGACGTGATCGAAAACAGTGGACGTACGCTGATGCCGAACTATGCCGACGTGTTCCGCCTGCAAAACGCAATGAACAAAGAAATGCTTTTCGCGTGGATGTGGACGGCTGACACCAGCATTTGGACTGTACAAAACACCTTGCAAAGCGACTTGGCCATGGTGGGTTTCGACGAATTTGGCGACTGTTGGGGTGGATATAACGGCCCATCGGTAGATCTGCAAGAGGCTTTCGGTGTGTCGCCGACAGAAAATCCCGAAAGCAGAAGTGAGGTTGACACCCGCAGAAAGGCCACGATGATGATGGCAGGTGACTTCTACGACTACTTCTGGACCGACAAAACAGACAACAAGGGGCGCAAGGGTTTCAACTATTTGCAGTTTATTTACGATGCCGACAACTATGGTAGTGGCGGTCCCGGCAAGCTGCAAAGCGCAACAGGTGCCAACAATGTGAAGCATCTTTACGGCAACGCGTACGACCATAAGACGTTCGCTGTTGACGGAATATCGGCTTCTAACATGCACAGTAGTCTGCCTACGCCTGTGCTTAGATTGTCTGACGTCTACTTGGTGTATGCCGAGGCCGTGATAGGTAACGCAGCTTCGACCACCGATGCCTCAGCTATCGATGCCTTCTACAAGGTTCGCAGTCGTGCAGTGAAGTCGGCTTCGCGCCCCACAAGCATCTCTTGGCAAGACGTTTGGAAAGAACGCCGACTGGAATTGGCCATGGAGGGCGACCGTTGGTACGATTTCGTGCGCCGCAGTTACTATGACATGGCAGGCAGCATTGCCGAACTTAAAGCTCAAAAGCGCGGTGCATTCTTTGGCCTTAACACCCTCTACGAGAACTATTACAAAAGTGGAGCATGGAACGTGAACACTATTGACATGCGATACAACACCGACACGCAAGCCCCGAACGTAACTTCTCAGAGCTTCACTCTGCCTTTCCCAAGTCAGGATGTGGTGTTCAACGGCAATCTTCTGAACGAAGCCGTACACGTAGACGTGCGCTCCACCTATTCTTATTAATCCTTCTAAAATGTATCATACAATGAAACGTTCCATCATAACGTTGCGTTCGCTTGCCGCATGGCTTGCCTTGGCAACCTTAGCCCTTACCGCATGCAGCGACCAACCCGACGAATACAAGCCCACGGGCGGCTCTCCGCAGGTGCAATACATACGTTTGCCTGAGAGTGCCGACTCGATAATCACCCAAAGTTACATGCAACGCACCATCTGCTTGGTGGGTAGCAACCTGCGAAGTGTGCGCCGAATGTTCTTCAACGACAAGGAGGCGGTGCTCAATTCGAGCTTTATCACCGACAACACGCTGCTTGTAGACATCCCCGGAGAAATACCTTCGGCCGTTACCGATAAGATATATATGGTGAATGGCGACGGAGATACCACCACATATGCTTTCCACGTAATTGTGCCGCCACCCTCGGTGATGTCCATGAGCAGCGAATACGCACCCGCAGGAGAAGAAGTTACCATCACGGGCGACTACTTTATACAGGATCCTTACAAGCCGTTGCAAATTCGTTTTAACAATGGCACCTTGGCCGCTACCGACATTAAGAGCATCACAAAGAACAGTATCACCTTTACAATGCCCGCTGGCGCAACGGCAGGACGTGTGATTGTTGAGTCGGTTTACGGCAAGGGCGAGTCGGTCTTCGTATATAAAGACACGCGAAATATCATCTTCGACTTCGACGGCTCTCACGGTGGAATGGCTCAAGGACACGGTTGGCGCCCTGGAAACATACGCCCGGGCGGCATTGACGGCAACTATCTCTACTTCGGCGGTGTAAAGATGCTGGGCAAAGTTGGCGCTACGTGGGCCGAAGATAACTTTGCCATGAACTATTGGCCTGAACCTGATGCAGGATTTCCAGAGATTTCTGGCATCCCCACCATTGCCGCCATGCTCGACACTTGCGGCATTGCCGACCTCGTATTAAAGTTTGAATGCCGCGTGCCTGCTAATAAGGCGTGGAGCGCATCGGCCCTGCAAGCCATCTTTACGGGCAATGCCGATGTGACATACGCCACTGCCAACAGCCAATATTATGGCAAAAAAGAGCTGCCGCGTGGTCTATGGATTCCTTGGCAGGCCACAGGAAACTACAATACGGGCGACAAATGGGTGACAGTAAGCATGCCACTCTCGGCCTTTAACAAAACGGGCGACGGACAAACAGCCGGCTCCTTGCTAACCAAAGAACGTCTTACAGGCTTTACTTTCTTCTTATGGAACGGCGGGGTAGAAGGTTTCGACTGCGAACCTGAACTCTATATAGACAACGTTAGGCTTGTGCCAGCTAAATAATTAAAGTCAACTACAATGAAAAGAAACAATATATACTTAGTCGCTCTTGCGGTCCTGGCGCTGTTGGCAACGGCCTGCAACGACGCTGTTGAATACAACATACAAGCCGTTGACGCACCAGCTTTCGTCAGTGTTAGTCCGCAAGACAACATCAAAGCGGGTCTCGACTCCATCATCGTTTCCTACGACAAGAACGTTTTCTTTGCGTCATCGCAATACCAACGTATCACGCTCAACGGCCAACCTGTGGTAAGTGCCAACGTTATCGGCTCGTCTAACAAGCTTTTGCTGATGGCCAACATTGCCCGAGGTGAGAGTTACGAGCTGGTTATACCCGAAGGCGTGGTGAGCGGGCCCAACAATATGCCCGCACCACAAGTGAAAGCCACCCTCAAAGCGCAGTCGCAGCAAATCACATCCACGCTTGTGAACGCCAACGCAACGGCCGAAACGAAGGCGTTATACCAAAAGTTGGTGGCCAACTATGGTCAGAAAACTTTCTCTGGAGCAATGGCCGACGTGGCTTGGAACACCACTATATCCAACCAAGTGTACGCGCTCACGGGCAAATATCCAGCTATCAACGGCTACGACTACATCCATTTACAGTCTACCAGCCCAGGCGGATGGATCGATTATGCCAACATCACGCCCGTAAAGACATGGCACGACGCCGGCGGAATAGTCACAATTAGCTGGCATTGGAATGTGCCCACGTCTAATCCATACGCTTCTACGGTGCCTGTAGTGCTCTATGGAGGGCCGGATAAGGACATGCCGTCTGACTGGAGTGGGCATATACAGCTCACAACCCAAGCCGCGAAAGATATTTTAGCCAAGGCTTCGATTGGAAGTAAGCTCGTTGTGAATATCGCAAACGTAAAAGCCAACGCGCAAGGATCTATCAAAAACAGTTCATGGGCAGGTTTCGTAGACGAGAACGGAAAGAACTGGGATTACTTCAACATCAGTGGCGACAGCTATTCGATGACGCTCGACCAAACCACGCTTACAGAAATGCGCGCCAACGGACTGATCATAGGTGGACACGACTACACCGTTACGGGCGTTACCGTTGAGGCGGCTGGCACCGTGAAGTACGATTTCTACGCCGCAAAGAACGAGTTCACCCTCAATGATGCTGTTACCGAAGGTACGTGGGCTAACCGTTTTATGAAGTCCGATTTAGAAAAAATCGTGCCTTATCTGCTACAATTGCAGCAAGCAGGCGTCCCCGTGCTGTGGCGACCGTTGCACGAAGCGGCCGGAAAATGGTTCTGGTGGGGCAACGGAACGGCCGAAAACTATCGTAAGTTGTGGCATATCATGTTCGACTTTTTCAAGCAACGTGGCGTGAACAACCTCATCTGGGTGTGGACTTCTGAAAAGAACGACCCCGATTGGTACCCTGGCGACGAATACGTTGACATTGTTGGAACCGATATGTACGGGCAAGCCGGAACGTCCGTGACAGCCGAAACGTCCGCTCAACGCTTTAACGAGCTGGCCTATCGCTATCCTACAAAGATGATTGCCCTTACCGAATGTGGCACGGTGGCCGAAATACCGGCCCAATGGAGTGCCGATGCCAAGTGGAGTTTCTTTATGCCGTGGTACCCCGGTGGTGGCGTTGTGCATGCCACCGACGCATGGTGGAAGTCGGCAATGTCTGCTTCTGAAGTCATTACGCGATGAAAAAGCTTTTTTCCTCACATTGTTTACACCTGCTATGGGCACTGACGACAGTCCTTGTCGTCGTGCCTTTGCAGGCGCGCGTCAGGCTTCCTCACATTCTTTCGGATGGTATGGTGATGCAGCAACGGGCTGATATCACCTTCTGGGGATGGGCCGAACCCAATACGAGCGTAACCGTTGCCCCTTCGTGGCAGACCAACAAGCAGACTGTGACAAGCGACCCGAGAGGTCGTTGGCGCGTTGTGGTGCGAACACCCAAGGCCGGTTTCACGCCGTTGAGCATCACTTTCTGCGACGGGCAGCCACTAACCGTCAGCAGCATGCTTGCCGGCGAAGTGTGGGTGTGCGCCGGCCAAAGCAATATGGAGATGCCCGTGCGTGGCTTTGATGAATGTCCCGTTGAGGGATATCAGGAAGCCGTGTCGGCTTCGGCTAGCATGCGTGGTGTGCGTTACGTGAAAATTCCGGCCCGAATGAGTAGCGTTCCGCTCGAAGATACGCCCTGCCGGTGGGTGGATGTAAATCCAAAGACGGTGAACAACTGCTCGGCCGTGGGCTTTTTCTTTGCCCAAAGGCTGGCCCAAATGCTGCAAATACCCGTAGGATTAGTGTTGGCTAACAAGGGAGGTACAATGGTTGAGAGCTGGCTTGACGCCGAAAACCTGCGCAAACATACCGACGAGCCCACCGATTCGGCAGCTCTTGCGCGCAAGTATCCCACAGAATGGCTACGCCCGTTGCTTTGGGGCAACGGTACGTTTCAGCCCATTGTCAACTACTCGGTGCGTGGTGTTCTTTTCTATCAAGGATGCAGTAATGTTGATCACCATTCGGAAGCTTATGCCGATCGTCTTCGCCTGCTCATCAGTCAATGGCGTCGCGACTTTAATTCGCCCAACCTGCCCTTCTATCTCGTAGAAATTGCGCCACATAATTACGGTAACGCACTTGCCACAGACGCGGCTTTTATTCGCATGCAGCAGCAACGAGTCGCCCAAACCGTCAATAATACGGTTCTCGTAGGTACGAATGATTTGGTCTACCCCGGTGAAGCGGATCAGATTCATCCCTGCCAGAAACGTCAGATTGGTGAACGATTGGCCATGACCGCAGCCGCACGCGATTACGGATTTGACCAAATTCTCTATCGCTGTCCAAGTTTTGACAGGATGGAAGTGCGTGGCGACAGTTGTTTGGTGCATCTGAAGGATACCTATAATGGTATTGCCACTGCGCTTTCTTATGAGGGTTTTGAAATTGCGGGCGAAGACAAGGTCTTTCATCCTGCCCATGCCCGATACATCCGCAACAGCACCTTCCTCCTCAATTCACCTGCTGTCGTGCGCCCTGTTGCCATACGCTACTGTTATCATAACTTCCAATTGGGCACTGTAAAGAACCAAGCCGGCTTGCCGTTGTTACCTTTTACGACTGATTGATATCAAATTACGCTCGTTCCTGTCATCCATGTTGACCCATGGGAGATAAAAGGTTAAAACGTATCTCGTGTCGTTGCAGAACAGATGTAGCTTGAAATTGTGGCATCAGCCCATCGTTCCTTTTCAGCTCTTGATGAATCCGTCAAAGATATTGTCGTGGTATCATCTTACATTGTGGCATACAGAAACCATCGTGCTGTCTATAATGAATGTGGCAAAAGATAACAGGTTTATGCGTGTTTTTCATTGAATTGTTCGCAATTCTTTAAGCTATATGACTCTGAAGAATCTTTACAAAACGCTGAAAGATTCTGAAACAAAACAATTTTTGTCGGATTTACGGCCGTTATTTGTGATTTTGAATAAAATGCGTAAGTGTTTGTTTATCAGTGGATTATATCTTTGTGATACTTTGTTGTCTCGTTTTCATTTGCTAATAGCAGCCCTTTTAGGTTGTCATAGCAGCCCTTTTGGCCTTCAAAAGCAGCCCTTTTATCATGTAAAAGCAGTGCTTTTAGCTGCTAAAAGTGGGCATATTACAGGGTAAAAGCTGTGATTTTGTAGATAGAACATCGAATTTTGGCAAAATAACTACTCGTTTAGCGGCTTTTATTTTGCTAGATTGAGATTTTTGAAAGGCCGTTTTTCTGATTCTTTATTTACATTTTTCGGCAATGATCACCGAGAGCGAAGTTTCCTGAAATATACATTGAATTAATAAATAGCCTATACATTCATCCAGAATTCAGCGATATATGTTCTCCATAAATCCATAAAAGTGTCAGTTTTGGTCAAAATAGTGTTTGTAGTTTGTGCTTTTAAGTCCTATCTTTGCAATGTGATTATCTAACGCTAAACAATGATTTAAACAACATGAATAAAAAGTACATCATTATCTTGTTATTGTTTCTATTATTGCCGTTGGGTGGCAAAGCTCAGAAATGGGAAGGTTTGTCGCAAACGCCACAAATGGGCTGGAGCTCGTGGAACAAGTTTCAGGGCAACATCGACGAAGACATTATCAAGAGTATTGCCGATGCCATGGTGTCGAGCGGGCTGCGCGACGCAGGTTATACGTACATCAATATTGACGATTGCTGGCATGGGCTGCGTGATGCCGATGGCTTTATACAGGCAGATCCAAAGCGTTTTCCCAATGGGATGAAAGCTATGGCCGACTATGTGCACGCTCGCGGACTGAAACTTGGCATTTACAGCGATGCCGGAACCGAAACTTGCGCGGGACGTCCGGGGTCGTTAGGCCATGAATATCAAGACGCTTTGCAATATGCCCGTTGGGAAGTGGACTATCTGAAATACGATTGGTGCAACACTACCGACATCAACGCCCGTGGTGCCTACCGGTTAATGAGTGACGCGCTGCGTGCCGCAGGCCGTCCGATTTTCCTCTCAATGTGTGAGTGGGGCGACAACCAACCTTGGCGTTGGGCAAGGGATATAGGCCATTCGTGGCGTGTAGGGCCGGACATCTGGTGTTCGTTCGACTCCACACGCGTATTTCCCACCTATGTGCAATATAGTGTACTGGATTGTATCAACAAGAACGACAGCCTTCGCCGTTATGCGGACCCCGGTCATTGGAACGATCCTGATATGCTGGAAGTGGGTAACGGGCTGAGCGTTAATCAAGATCGTGCCCACTTCACGATGTGGTGCATGATGGCAAGTCCGCTTATTCTGGGCAACGACGTGCGCAATATGAGTGCCGAAACGAAAGCCATACTCACCAATCGCGACCTTATTGCCATCAATCAGGATGAGCTTGGTGTGCAAGGGTTGCGCTTTCTCAGTCGCAACGGGCTGGATTATTGGTTCAAACCACTGGCAAACGGCGACTGGGCAATGACCATTTTCAACCCCACACGTAAGCCTATAGACTGTAATCTTAATTGGCAGGATTTTAATTTTACCGACAACGAAGTGAGCAAACGTAGCACCGAATTTGACAATTATATATATAAGGTGAAGAATTTATGGACCGGTCGCATGGAAGGAAAGACCTCTACCAAGCAGAAAACAGACCGCAGGCTCACGGTTCCCGCACAAGATGTTGTTGTATATCGTTTATCGCGCTAAATGCAAGCAAATATTACTTACCTATAAAACATTTTCCACACATGTCATTCATATTTAAACGCTCCCTTACACTCTGTCTAATCTTGTTTTTAACGGCAACGCTCATGGCGCAAATACGCGGCAATGAAATTACCGTACAGGTGCAACCTAACCATGCCGATTGGAACTATCGGCTGGGCGAAGAGGCTGTTTTCAACGTGGCCGTATTGAAAGATGGCTGCCCATCGCCACAAGTGAAGGTAGACATAGAGGCTGGTCCTGTCATGTATCCTGACGTAAAGCGAAGTGGTATGGTGCTAAAAGGCGGCACCACCACATGGAAAGCCACGATGAAAACAGCGGGTTTCTATCGTCTTAAAGTGCGGGCGCATGTCGGTAACAAGACCTATGATGGGCTATGCACCGTGGGCTATGCGCCCGAAACATTGCAGCCCACCGATAATTGTCCTGCCGATTTCGATCGGTTTTGGGCCAATGCATATAAGGAAGCAAGCCAATGGCCGCTCGATGCCCATCGTCGCTTGCTGCCCGAACGCTGCACCGAGCGTGTAACGGTTTATGAAGTGAGCTTCAACGGCCTATGTCCCGGCAATCGCATTTATGGTATTCTTTGTATTCCCACGTCGTTTACAGGTCCGCGTCCAGCCCTTTTGCGTGTGCCGGGAGCAGGCGTCCGACCCTATCAAGGCGATATGCAGCTGGCCGACCGCGGTGTGATAACCCTCGAGATAGGTGTGCATGGTATTCCCGTAACCATGCCCCTGCAGGTGTACGATAATTTATTTCAGGGCGCTTTGAAGGGATATTGGGAGACAAATCTCGACAATCGCGACCAAATGCCATATAAGCGCATCTTCATAGGTGCGTTGCGAGCGGTGGACTATCTTACCCAGCTGCCCGAATGGGATGGCAAAGTGCTTGGCGTAACGGGCAGTAGTCAGGGTGGCATGTTGTCATTGGTATGTGGCGCGCTGCATCCGAAGGTTACATTTGTAGGTGTTGTGCATGCCGCGATGTGTGATCACACAGCCTCCTTACATGGTAAAGCCTGCGGATGGCCACATTATTTTTATGGTCAAAAGCAGCCCGATGCCAAGAAAGTGGCCGTCAGCGGATATTTCGATGGCGTGAATTTCGCTCGCCGTTTGGCTATTCCCAGCTGGTTCTCGTTTGGATATAACGATGAGGTTGTGCCGCCCAACAGCGCATACGCTACCTATAACATGGCCAGAGGTTTGCGAAGTTTGAGCCTTTATCCTGCCATGGGGCACTTCTGGTTTCAAGAGCAATGGGATGAATGGCAAGAATGGCTGGCCACGCAACTAAAGGTAAAAGGGTGAAAAACTGACACTATTTACAGGTGAATAAATAAAGAATAAAGCGCATGAATAAAATTCGATACTATATTTTGGGCCTGCTCCTCGCTTGTATCACAGTAATTCAGGCACAATCTTTCGTTACGGCAGAGAACGGAAGGCTCTTTCGCAACGGGAAGCCCTATACTTTTATCGGGGCAAACTATTGGTATGGTGCTATCCTTGGCTCGAAGGGTAGGGGCGGAAACAGAGAAAGGCTGAACCGCGAACTGAATGAACTGAAGCGCTTAGGTATAACCAATCTGCGCATTTTGGTAGGTAGCGACGGTGAAGAAGGACCGAAATGGAAAGTTACCCCTGTGCTCCAAACATCGCCCGGTGTGTATAACGATACCATACTTGACGGACTTGATTATCTGATGCAGCAGCTTCAACGGTGTGGGATGGTGGCTGTGCTCTACCTTAATAACTCGTGGGAGTGGAGCGGGGGATATGGTTTCTATCTCGAAAATGCGGGTGCGGGCAAGGCTGTGCAGCCTGATGAGATGGGATACGCAGCCTACATGAAGTATGCCTCACAGTTTGCTACCAATCAAAAGGCACAGCAGTTGTTCTTTAATCACGTGCGGTTCATTCTCAATCGCACCAATCGCTACACGGGAAAACGCTATGTAGACGATCCTGCCATCATGTCGTGGCAGATAGGTAACGAGCCGCGCGCCTTTGATAAGGCCGTTTTGCCACAATTCGAGGCATGGTTGGCGAAGGCTGCGGCCTTGATGAAGAGCATCGACAAGCGCCATTTGGTGAGTGTAGGTTCGGAAGGCGCGTTCGGTTGCGAAGATGATAACGACTCGTGGCAACGCGTCTGCGCCGACCCGAACGTAGACTATTGCAACATACATATTTGGCCCTACAACTGGGGTTGGGCCAAGAAAGACTCGTTATCACAAAACTTGCAACGTGCCAAAGATAAATCTAAAGAATATATTGACCGCCATTTGGCTATCTGTGCCAAGCTGAACAAACCTTTGGTGATGGAAGAATTTGGTTATCCGCGCGATGGTTTCGCCTTCTCAAAACTGTCACCCACTACTGCCCGCGATACCTATTATGACTATGTATTCTCGCTTTTGGCGACCGATGCGGCCAAAGGTGGATACTTTGCAGGCTGTAACTTCTGGGGATGGGGTGGACAAGCGCGGCCCAAACACGAACAATGGCAATTCGGCGACGACTATTCCGGCGACCCGGCACAAGAGGCACAGGGACTAAACTCTGTTTTCTCAACAGACAAGACAACTGTTAATGTGATAAAAACGGCCATCGCTAAATTACCCAAATACTAATAAAAGATGAAACGAATACTAACCATAGCCCTTGCGGCAATAACACTTCAAGCCATGTCGGCAAAGAAAGAACAACCTCTGTATAAAAATCCTAAGGCAAGCGTAGAGCAACGTGTTGACGACTTATTACGTCGAATGACCCTCGAAGAGAAAGTGGGACAGATGAATCAGCTTGTGGGTATCGAACATTTTAAAGAAAACTCTGCTTCGATGTCGGCTGAAGAGCTGGCCACCAATACCGCCAGTGCCTTCTATCCGGGCGTTACCGTGCAGGATATGGAAGACTGGACACGCCGTGGACTGGTATCGTCGTTTCTGCATGTGCTCACGCTCGAAGAGGCCAATTACCTGCAACGGCTCAATATGCAGAGCCGATTGCAGATACCTTTGCTTATCGGTATCGACGCCATTCACGGCAACGCCAAGTGCAAGGGCAACACCGTTTATCCCACAAACATCGGTTTGGCCTCGTCGTTCGATGTGGATATGGCCTATAAAATCGCCCGACAAACGGCAGAAGAAATGCGTGCAATGAACATGCATTGGAACTTCAATCCCAATGTGGAGGTGGCGCGTGACGGGCGTTGGGGGCGCTGTGGTGAGACATTTGGCGAAGACCCGTATCTCGTTACGCAGATGGGCGTGGCCACCAACAAGGGTTATCAGCGCAATTTAGACAACATACAGGATGTTTTAGGTTGCGTGAAGCACTTTGTGGGTGGCTCTTATGCTATCAATGGAACAAACGGTGCCCCCTGCGATGTATCTGAACGCACCCTGCGCGAGGTGTTTTTTCCACCCTTTAAGGCCGCCATTCAGCAGGGTGGAGACTGGAATGTGATGATGTCGCACAACGAATTGAACGGTATTCCCTGCCATACCAACAGCTGGCTGATGAACGACGTGTTGCGAAAAGAATGGGGATTCAAGGGATTTGTTGTGAGCGACTGGATGGATATTGAGCATTGCGTTGACCAACATCGTACTGCCGCCAACAACAAAGAGGCCTTTTACCAGAGCATTATGGCCGGAATGGATATGCACATGCATGGTCCGGAGTGGCAATCGGCCGTAGTTGAGTTGGTGAGAGAGGGCAGAATACCCGAAAGTCGCATAGATGAAAGCGTGCGCCGCATACTGACCGTGAAGTTCAGGATGGGTCTTTTCGAGCATTCTTATGGTGATGTAAAGACGCGCGACCGCGTTATCAACGATCCCGAACACAAGCGCACGGCCTTGGAAGCATCGCGTAACAGCATCGTTTTGCTGAAAAACGTCAATAACTTGTTGCCGCTTGATGCGCAAAAGTATAAAAAGGTGCTGGTAACAGGCATCAATGCCAATGACCAAAACATCATGGGCGATTGGAGCGAACTACAACCCGAAGAGACGGTTTGGACGGTTTTGCGTGGACTGAGAGGCGTTTCACCTACCACCGACTTTCGTTTTGTAGATCAAGGATGGGATCCTCGCAATATGTCGCAGGCCAAAGTGGATGCTGCTGTTGAGGCTGCCAAAGACTGTGATCTTAACATTGTGTGTTGCGGAGAATACATGATGCGGTTCCGTTGGAATGAACGCACGTCAGGCGAAGATACCGATCGCGACAACTTAGACCTTGTCGGACTACAAGAACAGTTGATACGTCGATTGAACGAAACAGGCAGACCTACCATCGTTGTCATCATCAGCGGTCGTCCGCTCAATGTTCGTTACGCGGCCGAACATGTTCCTGCCATCGTCAACGCATGGGAACCGGGACAATACGGTGGGCAAGCCATCGCCGAAATACTATACGGTAAGGTGAACCCTTCGGCCAAATTGGCCATGACAATGCCACGACACGCGGGCCAGATATCCACTTGGTACAACCATAAACGTTCGGCTTTCTTTCATCCAGCTGTGTGTACAGACAACACACCGCTATATCCCTTCGGCTATGGGCTTAGCTATTCCACCTTCCGTTACACCAACCTTACTGTGGATAGCACCGCAATGCCCATCCGAGTAAGCGTTACGATAGAGAACACCAGTCAGCGCGATGGCGTTGAAATATGCCAAGTTTATGTCAACGACCTTGTTGCGTCGGTGGCCCGACCTGTGAAAGAACTGAAAGATTTCTGTCGTGTGGCCTTGAAGGCAGGTGAGAAAAAGACTGTCAGCTTTGAGCTTACGCCGGATAAACTGGCCTTCTACGACCTGAATATGCATTGGGGCGTTGAGCCGGGACAGTTTGAAGTGATGGTTGGAGGTAGCAGTCGAGATGAAGATTTGACGCGAAAGACGTTTAGTGTAAAGTGAAAATAATGACAAATCCTTATGCGAAAGATATTTATAACCATGGCAATAGCCCTTACAACATTAGGCGTTAACGCCCAAGAAGTACAAGCGACACCTGCACAAAACCTGTTGAAACGTTTATACGTACTGCAAAAGCGTGGCGTAATGTTTGGTCATCAAGACGCCCTTTTCTATGGAACGACGTGGAAGTGGGAGTTTGGACGAAGCGATGTTAACGACGTTTGCGGCGATTACCCTGCTGTTTTAGGTTGCGAATTGGGTGGACTGGAACTTGGAAATGACAAGAACTTGGATGGCGTTCCTTTCGATAAGATGCGCCAACAGATTATCGCCCACCATCAACAAGGCGGTATCGTAACCATTAGTTGGCATCCCTACAACCCCGTTACAGGCAAAGACGCGTGGAATACGAAGGGAGATGCCGTTACGGCAGTGTTGCCCGGAGGTAAGGAAGCAGCCAAAATGCAGCTTTGGCACAAACGTGTGGCCGACTTTATGGCATCGCTTAAAGATGAAAAAGGGCATATCGTGCCTGTTATTTTCCGTCCCTGGCACGAGATGAGCGGTGCTTGGTTCTGGTGGGGAAGCAAGCAATGCACGCCCGAACAGTACAAAGCGCTGTTCCGTTTGACGTTCGATGCCATGGCACAGGCAGGCTTACGCAACCTCGTTTGGAGCTATTCGCCCAACGCACAGGCCAATGACACGCCCGAACACTATTTTCTCTTCTACCCCGGAGACAGCTATGTGGATGTACTTGGTGTGGATTTGTACCAACATAACGGCAGTGCGGTCTTCATTGAGCAATGCCAAAATGTGATGCGCATCATGTTGGAGTACGCCGGAAGTCATAATAAGCTGTACGCCCTTACTGAAGCCGGCTACCGAAACACGCCCGATGCGGAATGGTACACTTCAACCTTGCTGCCTGCCATCAAGGGTTTTGCCCCCAGCTACGTGCTGCTTTGGCGCAACGCGTGGGATAAAGCGGAAGAGAACTTCGGCCCGGCTCCCGACAAATCCTGCGCCAACGATTTCAGAAAGATATATAAGGAGGGCAGCTTCCTTTTCCGCAGCAACGTGGGAAACGTGTCAAATAAGCTACGTCCGGTGGGCATAAAGAAATGCAATAAGAGGTAAAAGGAAACACAATAAGAAATAAAAGGAATAGAGATATGTCAACATTCAATTCTAAACTCGACGCGCTTCGCCTACGCCATGAGGCTTTGCTCACCACGCCTAATCAAATGTTGGTAAACGGTAATGGCATTTACGAACGCTATGCGAACCCTATACTGACGGCCGAACACACACCTTTGGAGTGGCGTTACGACATGGACGAACGTACCAACCCCCACTTGATGCAGCGCATCATGATGAATGCCACGCTCAATGCGGGCGCAATGAAGTGGGACGACAAGTATTTATTGGTGGTTCGTGTTGAGGGAGCCGACCGTAAAAGCTTCTTCGCCGTAGCCGAAAGCCCCAATGGTATAGACAATTTCCGCTTTTGGGACGAGCCGATAACCATGCCCGAGACCGATAACCCCGCAACAAATATCTACGATATGCGCCTTACTCGTCACGAAGATGGCTACATCTACGGCATATTTTGCGCCGAAAGGCACGACGATAGCAAGCCCGCTAACCTTTCGGCAGCCACGGCTACGGCAGGAATAGCACGCACCCGCGACCTGAAAACGTGGGAACGGCTGCCCGATCTCAAAACCCGTAGCCAGCAACGCAACGTTGTTCTGCACCCGGAGTTCGTCAATGGCAAGTACGCTTTCTACACCCGACCGCAAGATGGCTTTATCGATACGGGCTCGGGAGGCGGTATTGGCTGGGCGTTGGTGGACGATATAACCTGTGCCGAGGTACAAGAAGAAACCATTATCAACCCTCGCCACTACCATACCATCATGGAAATGAAGAACGGTGAGGGGCCACATCCCATCAAAACGCCACAAGGTTGGTTGCATTTGGCACACGGCGTGAGAGGTTGTGCCAGCGGATTGCGCTACGTTCTCTACATGTATATGACCGCATTAGACGACCCCACGCGAATAATTGCTCAACCGGGCGGCTACCTTTTGGTGCCCGAAGGCGGCGAATATGTGGGCGATGTGATGAACGTTGTGTTCTCTAACGGATGGATTGCCGACGAAGACGGGCGCGTGTTTATCTATTATGCCTCGTCGGATACACGCATGCATGTGGCCACTTCGACCGTAGAACGATTGGTAGACTATTGCCTGCACACGCCGAAAGACGGACTAACCACCGCTGCCAGTGTTGAAGCCATCAAGAAACTCATTGCCAAAAACCGTGCGTTATGAAGATTGGACTTAGTGAAAAGATAGGTTACGGACTGGGCGACATGTCGTCGTCAATGTTCTGGAAACTCTTCGGAGCCTATCTCATGATATTCTATACCGACGTGTTTGGCATCTCGGCCGCCATTGTTGGCACCATGTTCGCCATCACTCGCGTATGGGACTCTTTCTTCGATCCCATCGTTGGAGCCGTGGCCGACCGCACTTCGTCGCGTTGGGGGCGCTTTCGCCCGTATCTGCTCTATCTGGCCGTGCCTTTCGGAGTCATTGGTGTGCTGACGTTTCTCACTCCGCCAATGGACGAGACGGGAAAAATTGTCTACGCCTTTGTTACCTACGGACTGATGATGATGGTGTATTCGGCCATCAATGTGCCATACGCCTCGTTGTTGGGCGTGATGAGTCCCGACCCGGCTCACCGCAACACGCTGGCCACTTACCGTATGACTTTCGCCTATCTCGGCTCATTCGTCGCCTTGTTGCTCTTTATGCCATTGGTAAATGCTTTCGGCGGAGGTGATGCTAACGGCCCCATGCGTGGTTGGCTTACTGCTCCGCAGTTTGGTTGGTTGATGGCAGTGGTAGTCATTGCTGTGGTGTGCGTAGTGCTTTTCCTCGGTTGTTTTGCCCTCACAAAAGAGCGTGTGCAGCCTGTTAAGCAAGAAAAAACATCGTTGAAGACCGATCTTCGCGATCTGTTACACAATCGCCCGTGGTGGATATTGCTGGGGGCAGGCGTGGCTTCGCTTGTGTTCAACTCCATTCGCGATGGCGCAACGGTCTATTATTTTAAGTATTACGTAGACGAAACCGCCGTGGGCAACATCTCTTTCCTTGGTCTGCCCTTCGTGCTTAGCGGTCTTTATCTTGCCGTTGGGCAGGCCGCCAACATCGTTGGCGTAATACTTGCCGCCCCCATAAGCAACCGCATTGGCAAGCGACGCACCTTTATGGCGGCCATGCTTGTGGCAACAGTGCTCAGCGTAGGTTTCTTTTGGCTCGACAAAGGTCAGCTTGCGTTCATCTTTATCTTACAAGCGCTCATCAGTGTTTGTGCAGGTAGCATCTTCCCTTTGCTGTGGAGCATGTACGCCGACTGTGCCGATTACAGCGAATTGAAGACAGGCAACCGCGCAACAGGCCTTATCTTCTCGTCGTCTTCAATGAGTCAGAAGTTCGGTTGGGCCTTCGGCACGGCCGTAACAGGTTGGATGCTCGCTCAATTTGGTTTCCAAGCCAACGCCGTTCAGTCGGCCGAAACCATCCAAGGCATCAAGATGTTCCTCTCGATATTGCCAGCCGCAGGGGCTTTCCTCTCGTTGGCGTTCATTTATTTCTATCCGCTTTCTGAAACGAAGATGAAGGAAATAACCGCCGAACTACAAGAAAAAAGGAAATGATTATGGAGAAGTTGAAGAACGAATTGCAGGCCGAACTCACCCAAAACATCTTGCCTTTTTGGCTTAATAAGATGGTAGACCATCGTTATGGCGGTTTTCTGGGGCGCATTGATGGGCACGGCAACCCCGTACCCGATGCCGAAAAAGGGGCGGTGCTCAATGCGCGCATACTGTGGGCCTTTGCTGCGGCTTATCGCGTTTTGGGCAATCCCGAATACTTGGAGGCTGCAACCAGGGCCAAAGATTATTTCGTGGCCCACTTTATCGACCCGCAAGAGGGTGGCGTTTTTTGGAGTTTGGATGCCCAAGGGCGTCCGCGCGACACCAAAAAGCAAACCTACGCCCTCGGTTTTGCCATTTACGGATTGAGCGAATACGCACGAGCCACGGGCGATGAAGGGGCTTTGCAGCAGGCCAAAGACCTCTATGCCGACATCGAATGCTACGCCTTCGACAGCCTGAACAATGGCTATGTGGAGGCACTAACGCGCAACTGGCAGCCCATTGCCGACATGCGACTGAGCGATAAGGACGAGAACGGGTCGCGAACGATGAACACGCACCTACATATCCTCGAGCCTTACACCAACCTTTACCGCGTGTGGCGCATGCCCCAGTTGGCCGAACGCATCGCCAACCTTATCAATATCTTCCTCACGCGCTTGCTTAATCCGCAGACAAACCACCTCGACCTCTTCTTCGACGACCGTTGGAAGGGCCGTCGCAACATACAAAGCTTTGGTCACGACATCGAGGCGGTGTGGCTGTTACACGAGGCTGCGTTGGAGTTGAACGACCCCAACGTGCTACAAAGGGTTGAGCATGCCATCAAAGCCATTGCCAAAGCGGCCGACGAGGGTTTGCAAGCGGATGGTTCGATGGTGTACGAACGATGGACCGACACGGGTAAAGTGGACACCCAACGCCAATGGTGGGTGATGTGTGAGTGCGTTATCGGTCACGTAGACCTTTACCAACACTTCGGCGACACCGCAGCTCTCGACATCGCTCGCCGCTGTTGGCGATACACCCGCGAGCATATCGTAGACCACGAACAGGGCGAATGGTTCTGGGGCTGCGACGAAAACGCACGCCCAAACCTTGTAGACGATAAGGCCGGCTTTTGGAAATGTCCCTATCATAACACAAGAATGTGCTTGGAGGTGATTGAAAGAAACCTCACTATTAACCCTATGTAACAAAATGGAAGTCTCACGCCCAACATCCCTCCTCTTTGGATAAAGGGTGGGGGATGAGGCATATTTCTTTTTCTATGGACACTTACGTACTACACGAAATAACCCCGTTGATGGAGACCGACGCGCTCTACATCGCAGACAGGCATAAGAAAGAATTCTCCTATCCCGTACACAACCACGACGTATTTGAGCTGAACTTCGTTGAAAACGCCGCAGGAGTGAAGCGAACGGTGGGCGACAACAGCGAAGTGATTGGCGATTTCGACCTCGTACTCATAACCAGTCCCATGCTGGAACACGTTTGGGAACAGCACGAATGCAAGAGCGAGGACATCCGTGAGATAACCATTCAGTTTAATTTCGGGGCCGGAATGACCGAGAATGACCAGTTTTTCGGGAAGACTCCTTTTGAAAGTATACGCCGGATGATGAAAGAAGCGCAAAAGGGGCTGGCTTTTCCTATGTCTACTATCATGAAGGTGTACGACAAATTAGACGAGATGAGCCGCATCACCGACCGCTTTAAGGCCTTGATGCAGTTTCTCGACATTCTGCAAACGCTGTCGTTAAGTACTGGCGCACGCACCTTGGCCACCACGAGTTACGCTAAGGTAAACATCGAAGACGACAGCCGGCGTGTGTTGCGCGTAAAGAAATACATCTCGGACAACTACATGTACGAGCTTCGCCTCAAAACTCTGGCCGATTTGGCCAACATGAGCGAGAGCGCCTTTTGTCGTTTTTTCAAGCTGCACACAGGCCGCAGGCTCAGCGATTACATCATCGACATACGCATGGGGTATGCCGCGCGCATGCTGATAGACACCACCGAAACCATTGCTGAAATTAGTTTTAAGTGCGGATATAATAACATGAGTAACTTCAACCGCATTTTTAAACGAAAGAAAGGATGTTCACCCACCGAGTTTCGCAATAGCTATCATAAAATAAAGGTGATTGTCTGACTCCGTTCCCGCGTGTCTTCTTTGACTCTTTTTGGCCCAAACCGGGATAAGTTTTTCTAAAATAACTCCGGCCGTTTTGTATTTTCGACGTACACGGACGGCGTGCGTTCGCTTCTCTTTCAAAGAAGCAATATGCAGCCAATGCTTTAATGGTATCCTTATTCCGGACCGGTGGAAACAGCAAAAGACCTATCCGGCAAGCCGAAATATAGTTTTTTCAATTCAGAATAATCTTTACAAAACGCTGAAAAATTATGAATTGCGAAAAAGTTGGACGGATTTATGCCCGTTATTTGTGGTTTTTGGCTTTGCTTGTAAGTAGTTGATAATGAATCATTTGTATTTTTCTGCTGGTTGGTTGCTATCATTTTAGTCGCTCATAGCTATGCTTTTACCTTGTAATAGCAGCCCTTTTAGCCTGTAATAGCAGCCCTTTTGTGTTGTAAAAGCATAACTTTGAGCGGCTAAAAGCAGCCATATTGCATCGAAAAAGCTGTGGTTTTACATTTTTGAAGCAAGTTTTTGGCAAAAGAACGATGTATTTTGGCCTGTTCTTTTGCTAGATTGAGAATTTTGAAAGGGCGTTTTTCTGACTTTTTATTTACTTTTTCGAGGGCAGTGACAATTGTTTTCTTATCTTTGCGTAAGATAGGCAACAGTTGGTATTTTGATGTATTTATAGAGCGAATCTTGATAGTCTTAATGGTTAAAATGAGTGAAAACGTGAAAATGCGTGCAGTCTTTTGAGGTTTCCCAACTCCTTGAATGTAAAGAAAGAGATATTTTGTTGAAAAATAAATGCTAAGGATAGACGCTTGCAGAAACGGGGACAAGGAAGCCCTCGCGGAACTCTATAGGACATACGCTCACCGACTTTTGGGCGTATGTCGCAACTACGTAAAGGATGCCGATGTGGCAGAAGACATTCTGCATGATGCTTTTATCATCATTTTCATGTCGATCGGCGATTTGAAAGACGATTCGAAACTGGAAGGATGGATGGTGACCATCGTGAAAAACCTCTCCTTGAGGTATCTCCAGAGCACGGAAAACAATGCCGTTCCCTTGTCGTATCTCGACTTGGAAATACAGGATGGAGGGTGCGAAGAACGGCAGAGCGTGGACTTAGGGCTGCTGTTGTCGGCGATAGACAGCTTGCCGGCAGGGAATAGAGAAGTTTTCAAGCTTTCGGTTTTGGACGGACTGTCGCATAAAGAAATCGGCGCGCTGCTCGGAATCCATCCGCATAGTTCTTCTTCGCAGTTGTTTAGGGCAAAGAAAATGCTGCGCACGATGTTGCGAGACTACTGGTTGTTGTTCTTGTTGCCAATGTTGATACCTTTGTATTTATATTTTATAAAAAGAAATCGGGAGGTCGGTATTTCTGATGATAAGCCGACCGCCGCGGATATGCGCAGGAATCATACGAAGAAAGATCGAAAGGCAGGCGGTACTCCTATGGAACGGCAGCCTCGATACACTGTTCTGGTCGTCACTCAGGGCAGTGTCGGTCTGTCGCCGAGGGATGCCGGGTCCGTGGCGCAGCATCGTTTGCCGGCCGGAACGGACAGTGTGGGCTGAGAATGTCGGTCGATGACCTTCCATGTGGATTCCCTGTGGCGACGCATGGGCTCGGGTATCGCCATGGAAGATTCGTTGTATCGCCTGCCACGGTTGCCCGAAGACAAACTGATGGCATTAAACGAGATCGCAACTCCGGCCGTCAAGCCCCGAAAGAGCTATCCGTGGACATTCAATTTCGGCTACGCTTCTAATGCCGGAGCCGGTGGTACATTGTCCAACTTGGATTATCTCTCCGTGGTGGATTATGCCAATGGTGGCGCGGCGGCTAAGCTATACACTTGGAATGACTATATCGATTACATGAACAGAAACGCCGCTTTGATGGATTCCGTTGAGCGGGCAAAGCTGTATTATATAGCGAAGAACAACATGACGGACGGCAACGCGGGATTGAATGAGACGGCACATCACGATCGTCCGAAGACCTTTGGCCTTTCGCTTAACAAGCAACTGAGTCCTCGTTGGATTTTTGGCACGGGCTTGACCTATACTAAACTGAAGTCGGAATTTGTAAGCGAGTATAATAAAGCGGAGTTGCGGAAGGTTCAGAAGATAGATTATGTGGGCGTACCGCTGCGCCTGACTTATCGGCTGTGGAGCAAAGGCCGCCTCAACGCGTATGCCACGGGTGGCGTGACCTTTGAAATGCCTGTTCATAGCTCGCTTAGTAAGAACTATATCATTACGGCCGATTCGTCATACACGCTGAAGGGAAATGTCAAGGCTCGCAACCAGTGGTCCGTAAACTTCGGTGTCGGTGTTCAGTATAAGGTGTTTAAGCCTTTCAGTCTGTATTTAGAACCCAATATGTTCTATTACTTCAGGAATGGAAGCGGTCTTGAGACCTATCGCACGGAGCATCCGTTTATGCTGACAGTACCCTTCGGGTTGCGCATTACGTGGTAACGGAAAGCGAAGATGTAAAAAGAAAATCATCAATTCGGTGCAGTCTTTCTATTGGTTTCGGCTCTTTGTGATAAAAGACGAACCAAAACGATGTACAGTATTTATGACTACGTCCATAACGGAATGGTGTTTGTCAATAACATGGTACGCAAACGACACAAGGAACTCACCTCGCTGATGATTTATTCCACAACAAGCTGTCAATCGCGTTGCAAGCACTGTTCCATTTGGAAGAAACCGATAGAGAATTTAAGTTTGAATGATATAGTCCGTATAATGGACAGCAAGTGCGTAACAAAGCGCACGATGGTCGGCCTGGAGGGTGGAGAATTTATCCTGCATCCCGAAGCAGACGCGATTCTGGGATGGTTTGACGCCCATCATCCCAATTATACGTTGCTGTCTAACTGCCTTGCGGCGGACAAACTGATAGCTTCCGTGAGGCGTCATCGCCCCAAGCACCTGTATGTTTCGCTCGACGGAGACAGAGAAACCTATCGTTATATGCGCGGAAGGGACGGATATGACAAGGTCATTAAGGTTGTAGAGGCGTGCAAGGACATCGTGCCCGTGTCGTTGATGTTTTGCCTTTCGCCCTGGAACACGTTTGAAGATATGGAACATGTGATAAGTATTGCCGGGAAATATCATATCGACGTGCGCGTTGGTATTTACAGCACAATGTCGTTTTTCGACACGACAAAAGGGCTGATGGAAGCCGATGCTACGGATTTCGTCCGACGGATACCGTCTTCGATTCATCAAACGGATGAGAACTTTGACTTTGTTGCCCTGTATGATGAGTGGAAGAATAAAAGATTGACACTTCGTTGTCACAGTATTTTCAGTGAGTTGGTCATCCATTCGAATGGTGATGTTCCCTTATGTCAAAATTTGGATGTGGTCTTGGGAAACATTCATGAGAACACGCTTGACGAAATCTTCAATTCAAAAAAGACCTGTAACATCCAATGTCAGCATGCCAAGGAATGTAATCAATGCTGGATCAACTACCATCGGAAGTATGATATTATCCTATTGAGGAATCTGGAAAGGATATTGCCCAAGCGAATGATAGAGTTGTTTTATGGAAAATATCAATGGACAGACGACAGGCATGCCACTTATAAAAAGCATTTCAAGCGTATAACCTCATAACCACAACATGGAATATTTAGATCATATCATCGGCAGATACAAGCGTATGCGCGGCATAAGAGACTTGAACAACGTCTACACCCGGCAATACGCGCTTGTGGGCTTGGGCAACCATTGTGTCAGTAATTTGTTGCCTGTCATACAATATCTTCAGTTGCCACTGAAATACATCTGCTGCGCCTCGGAGAAGAAAGCTGAGTTGATTTCTCAAAAGTACAAGGGAGTCAAAGGAACTACGTCTTTGCAGGATATTCTGAAGGATGATACGGTTTCGGGTGTCTTTGTGGCTGCCAATCCGCATGTGCATTTTCAGATAGCACGCGAAGTTATCAAGGCGGGAAAATCCTTATTTATAGAGAAACCACCTTGTAGGAATGACAAGGAATTGAAGGAACTCACAGACACGATCAAACTGTATGGCTCAAAACATATCATAGTGGGATTGCAAAGACGCTTTGCTCCTGCTACTCAAATCCTGCAACAACGACTGAAAAGCGAGGGCAAGCGGCATTATCATTACCGCTATCTGACAGGATTATACCCGGAGGGCGACGCTTTGTCCGACTTGTTTATCCACCCGCTCGACTATGCTACGTTTCTCTTTGGTAAGGCAAAGGTGAGAACGGTAGACGCTATCGGCAGCAAAGATGGCGGACAGACTTTATTCCTTATATTGGAACATCGGGATATAACAGGTATGTTGGAACTGTCTACAGACTATTCTTGGCAGGACGCACAGGAACAGTTGAGTGTCAGTACAGACAAAGGATTGTATGTGTTGAATCAAATGGAGAGACTTGATTTCTCGCCAAGACGTTCTGCTGTATTCGGGATTCCGTTGGAAAAAGTCTTCCGAAGCAATGGCGCTGTTGTCAATCTATATGGAAGAAACGGGGTTGTTCCAACGGTAGGCAATAATCAAATCGTCTCGCAAGGTTTCTTCTCCGAAATCAAGACATTTGCCGAAAGGGTTGAAGAAAAAGACAGATGTGAGGATGATAATGCTTATGGTTTGGAAAGCGTCAAGCCTGTTTATTCGTTATTGTCTGAAATAAAAGGGCGCGTCAATACGAAATAATTCGCAATCACGTTTATATAAATAATAATACATTAAATCGATATCGTTATGAAAAAGGTGTTTTATAGTCTGATATGCCTCGTGGGCTTGTCCGCTTGTTCTTCAGAGAATGTGGTTCTCGACGCGTTGAAAGTTTATGATGTGGCTAATTCCACCTGTAAGTTGACGCTCTCTGAGACGGAAACACGCTCTGATTTCTATTTGGAGAATAATGTAGGGTCCACAACTTTTAGGCTTGAATTGGGAAAGGATGGTGTTGCGCGTTGTGCGTTTGAGGATGTGGAAGCCAACTGTGGCGTAAAAAACATTTATGTGAACATCGTCAATCAGAACAATCAGATAGTCCTTGTTGTATATCATAATCCTCTTGATGCGTTTGTAGATTGCATTTGTAAATATGATGTCAGCTTTAAGATGAGCAAATTGACGCCTGGTAATTATGGGCTGAAAGTCTATTATGCCAGACCGACAATGGAATATGCCGAAACCAATCTTGTCTATAAAGGTGACATAGCGGTCGCATTGGGAAAAACCGTTAGTGTATCGCTGGCTCAGAGGACGATCCTTCCGGAGTCTTAACGCTTATTCTTATCTTCCTCTTCGTTCAGAAAGAAGTGTATTTCACCCCCTAAAATAAAAGATGATGAAAGTTTTTTTTACAGATAGTTTATTTCTGTGTATGTCTTTGTTTCTTTTAGCAAGTTGTACGGGAGGTGACGAAGAGAAGTTCATGCCTGATAACGACCGCGTCTAAATGGGCATTACGGCAGAGTATTTTCCCGTTATCAGCAGCTCAAGGACGACGTGAATGGCATTGGCTTTATGCCTTACCATTATTATAATGTCATTGTGGATAACCATACCACCCGTGCCGTCGGCATAAATGACGTACTGCCTAATGGCGAAACGATTCTTAACGGCACCTATCCGTATCATACCTATGTCTACGTGGCGGTTCGTGCCGATATAGACAGGCATTCTAAGGCATACCGGTTGTTTGAGTATCTCACTTCACCGAAAGGGTAGAATATTGTTGTAGAAAGCGAATATTAGCCTCTTCTTTTAAAAACATCTTGATAAGAGCCTTTTTAAAAGGTACTTGAACCGGATAAATAAGAATATGCTTGTAGTGGTTTCGGTTTAATAAAAAACACGAGTGATGACGGTTCTTTGTCGAAAATGCGATGGGATATAACGAAAAAGGCAATCGGTAACATGCCGATTGCCTTTTGAGCCTCTTGTCGGATTCGAACCAACGACCCCGAGATTACAAATCACGTG
>CAUURC010000020.1:0-40054 GCA_963547405.1 uncultured Prevotella sp. | reverse complement strand
TTATCATGACTTTTTTAGTGTTGGGAAACTGTCAACTTATTCAGTACACGTCAGTTATACGTTTTGTATAAGCCTTATAAGGAACTTGATAATTAAAGATGGTTCTCGCTTCATCAAAGAGGCATGGTGATGGGGAATAGCGGACTGTCGACATGTTCGCGACGAATGATTTCCACCATCTTCTTTACGATGTCGGGATGTTGGGCGGCGATATCCTTATCTTCATGCAAATCGACTGATAGATTATATAAACGGGGTGTGCCTTTTACAACGATCAACTTCCAATCTCCCATTCGGATGGCTATCTGGTTGGTTTCTGCAAATTCCCAATACAGATACTCATGTCGTTGTTGTGCTTCATTCTTGCCGATAAGAGTAGGAGCAAAGGATATTCCATCAAAGTAATCTACGGGAAGCTGTTTGTTGGTGTACTTGCGCACATAGTTCTTTACGCCTGTAAGTTCGCAGAAAGTAGGCATTAAGTCGTAGAAAGCCACTTGCAAATCGTTGGTAGAACCGGCTGCGACACGCCCCGGCCAGCGGGCTATAAAAGGAATTCTGATGCCTCCTTCGTAGCACTGGCGCTTCAGTCCTCGTAGCTTACCATCGCGTCCAAAAAACGCGGGGTCGGCTCCACCTTCTTCATGTGGGCCGTTGTCGCTGGTGAAAATGACCAGTGTATTATCGGCAAGTCCTTTCTCTTCGAGCTTCGCCAGTATCTGTCCCACATACGCGTCCAGTCGGGTTATCATAGCCGCAAACTGGGCATGTGTATGCTCCACCGCGTTGTAACGTGAGTTTTCCTGACCTCCCCACGTTTTGTCCGTAAAGAATTTCTTTTGATATGCCTCCACTAAAGAGTCTTCGGGTTGCGCCAGTTCGGCGTGGGGTAGCGTGTAGGTAAATACACCGAAGAAAGGTTTACGGCCGTCCTGAGCGTCGAGCCATTGCATGGCATGCTTGTGAATCAAGTCAGCTGAATAGGCCGTACGTTTGGAATAGTCTTTGCCAAACATTGGATAGGCGATGTTATCTTCCAACACCACACGTCTGACGGCCGTATCTCCTTGCATGCGACTATACGCGTTGAGGAAGTTAGGATAGTACAAATGTGCCTGAAACTGGCAGATATAACCGAAGAATTCATCTACGCCTCGCTTGTCGGGAGTAGACGCCGATCCCTCGTAACCGCCGGCCCATTTTCCGAACATGCCCGTTCGATAGCCATTATCCTTCATGATTTCGGGTAGGATGACGTGCTTGGGGTCGTACGGATGTTGGCCTACAACGCTGTAATCCTTGTTCTTTCCATAGAAAATAGGTTTGCTGTCGCCCCAATACTCTTTGTTACCACGCACTTCGGTGTGGCCCGAATGCTGCCCTGTCATCATGCAGGCTCGTGAAGGAGCGCTCACCGGGGCGCCGGCATAGGCCTGTGTGAAGCGCATGCCCTCACCGGCCATGCGGTCTATATTGGGCGTGCTGATATACTTCTGACCATAACATCCCAGGTCGCCATACCCCATATCGTCGCACATAATATAAATGATATTGGGCTTTACGGGTTTGGATGGCTTAGCCATCACTGAAGGAGCGACGGCTAATACCGCTGCTTCCATCAAACATATCGTAGTCTTTTGTTTCATTGTCTGTTATTTTCCAAGTCCGAAAGAGCATTACGCGAATCCGGGAAAAGAATGTTATATAAAAAAAGTTATAAATCTTTGCTAATGTCGTTTTGCTTTTGTAGGTAATTGTTTATAACTTGTTATGAATATTAGAAATGCTTACCGAAGGCAAAGTTATCTAGTTTTTCTGTATAACTGATGGTTTAATAAGAATATTATACTTTACAACAGCTGGATGGCTATGCGTGCGCATGCTTCGGCATCGGCCAAGGCGTGGTGATGATTAGTCATGTCGTAGCCGCAAGCTCGGGCAACAGTGTCAAGCTGATGATTCGGAAGATGCGGGAGTTTATGTCGTGCGGCACGAAGCGTATCAAAGAACAGATAGTCGGGGTAATCCATTTGATAGCAGCGGAATACAGCTTTCAGGCAACTCTCGTCGAAAGCTTTGTTGTGTGCTACCAAGGGAAGACCCTCTATGCGCGACGCTATCTGTCGCCATACGTCAGGAAAAACGGGTTGACGGTCGGTGTCCGTGGCCGTCAACCCGTGTACCCGGGTGCACCAATACGTGTAATAATTGGGTTCGGGTTGGATGAGTGAGTAGAATGTGTCTGTGATTTCTCCGTTTCTTACGATGACAATACCCACGCTGCATACACTGGTACGCTCGCTATTAGCGGTTTCAAAGTCGATTGCTGCAAAGTTGTCCATAGGATGCAAAGATATTACTTTTTTATCTCTAATCGGCAGAACTTTCGCAACTTCATTGAGAGGACAGACGTAATGAGGTGGAACTTTTAAGGCATCAATAAACGATTTCTTGTGACGGTTGACTTTCGGCGTTGTCCTTTTTGTTGACTGCCGTTACAAAGTAAGTGCCCGTCTGTGGCAATTCCTGCTTGGTGTCGCGTGTGATGGCCACCAGTGTTGCCGTCTTTCCTGCACCATTGCTACGATAAACGCCATAATAGGCGTCAGCCGGACCAGTCCATTGCAATTCTTTTCCGTTGAGTCGTAAACTTGAAGGAGAGGGTGGAAGCACCGCTTTGGCTTTGCCCAAATAGGGTAAGATAGCCGGTTGCTTATAGGTTTCACGGATAACGTCCATAATGTTGGCTTTGTTTTTTAGCAGACTGACCGCGCTGTATAACACGCTACCCTGCACCTTGCGTATTGTAGAGGCAAAAGCGAACTGATTGGCCAGCTCTTCGGAAGTTTGATAGGCTGCATTTTCTGATGTGGGGTCGAACTTATAAATGCCATATCCTACGAAAATAGCATTGTTGTAAGTGAATTGTGCCCACCAGTGTAATAGGTGGTTAAAACTGGTTTCGGCTGCCCCCATAGAGAAATAGAGTTGGGGAATAATCGCTTCTGTCCATCCTTCGCGTGACCATTTCAGTACGTCGGCAAATAAGCGGTTGAAGTTATAGTCGTTATTGCCTGTAGGACTGATGGAGAATACTACTTCCGGGCGCGTTGCCTGAATGATGTCATGAATGCCTTTTACGGCAAGGTTTACATTGTTGCGACGGAAATCGGCCACGCTCATTTCGTATTCTCCGTCTGCGTTTTTCTTCACGTTGGCTTTATACTCCGTGTCGTCATTGAGGCTCTCGCCGGAAGGCAAAGCGGGGTAGAAGTAGTCGTCGAGATGTACTCCGTCTACGTCATACTTCGTGATGAGATCTTTTACAATATCGTTGATACGCTGTCTAACTTCGGGCAAGGCGGGATTGTAAATGCGAATATTGCTATAATCTTTGGTTAGTTTAACGGGTATTTTGGCATCCAACTCGGGAAACTCTTCATCTTTATCCTTTCTGGTGGCTATGCGATAAGGGTTAATCCAGGCATGAAAGCTGATGCCACGTTTGTGTGCCTCGTCGATCATAAAACGCAAAACGTCATAGTTGGGTTTCTTTCCTGTTACGCCGGTGATGTATTTACTCCAAGGCTCATACGGCGAATCGTAGTAAGCATCGGCCATACCGCGCACCTGAACAAAGACTGCGTTGATGTTATTGTTGGCAAACAAGTCCATATATTCTATATATTTGGCCTTTTGCGTTTCTGCATCGTAGTCTCCACGAGGCCAATCTATTCCCCATACGGTGGCCATCCATACGCCGCGCAGTTCTTTTTTGGGCAGCTGTTGGGTTTCTATGACGGGTTCATCGGTATTGTTGTTGTCGTGACAGGCAGTGATTAGGCCGATACACATCATCACGGCGATTTTTTTCCATGTTTTCATATCGATGTCATTGTTAGGTTGAATACGTTTTTACATTGTCCGGTTCGGTCAGTCTTCGTCCACTGCCGCTGGAAGTTCACAAATAACGAATCCTGAATTGATACGCGACGCAAAGAGATAAAGCTTCAGGTCATTGCCGTTGGCATCACGTTCAATATAGTAATTGGTGTTAACGCCGGGTGCGGTGACAAACGCTCCACCCAGAATAAAACTGTAAACAGGATTGTGGTTATTGCCTGCGTCGAATTTCTCGAGTGCTTCTTGTACTGTTCTACCTTTTGTGATATCGTACAGATTGAGTGTCGGTGTGGTCTTGGTTGAACCTCCAAAGCCCACCGTACAAGTCATCAGATAACGTGCTTTGTTAAAGGTGAAGATGCGTGCGGCTATCGATTCGGCTGCGATATTGTCTTTTTTCAACTGATACTTCACACTAGCCGTCTCGTCGGTCAAGGCTATGGGGAAACGTAAACCAGCCAAAAGATATTGAGAAGTATCTTCTATGCGATACATGCTCATACTGGTTGTCATATTCGGGTTTGAAGGAAGAATCGTTGGATTGTCGATCGTCTTATGTCCGGTTACGGTGAATCGGAGGATTTCCGTCGAAAGGTTATCTCCGAAGAAGATGAATCCGTTACCATATTTGTCGATGTTGACCGACATATTATCACCATGGCGTGCGCCTGCTCCGGGTATACTTGCAATATTAATGTTGGCAATTACTTCCGGTTTAGACGTGGGCGTATCCCAGTAATAGATTTTCAGCGGTGAGGCTTTTCCACCCGATAACGATGCAAGATAGATGTGACCGTTGGCCAAAGCTCCCGTATTATAAGGGAATGTGCCTCCGCTTACGTCTGTGAGATCAAGTGGAATGGGTATCCGTTTGTCGGCTTGGAGATCAGAGACTTTTAACAGATGCGGACGTGTGGCACTGCGCGTAACGACCAACACATGTGTACCATCAAAGTCGGCTCCACGTGTTAGTGAACCGGCGTAATCGGCATAGCGTCTATCTCCTGTGAATTCGTTGACTTTCACGTATTTAAAATCAGCGCCATAGATATCAACATGCTTTCTTACCTTGATAAAATAATCTTTATACCGATTATGGTTACTTACCCTTAATAAAAGGGTTTTATAAGTATCTTCTGGATCCATGGAGAAGTCGTATTCCGTCTTCTGCACGGTGGCACCTGCCGAAACCTCTGCTTCGATCTTAATGGCGGAGAAGTTGCTGGACGTATCCAGTCGTGGAAAGCTGACCATCTTGTTCTCTTCGTCAATTTTTCCGATCAGCGTTTCATTCTGATCCGGTCCCGCATTTACTATTTTTATTGACAGCAAATCGGTGGCGTAAGGCTCTATATGGCTCTCCGGATAGGAGTCTCCACAGGCTACCATGCCGCAGCAACTTAAAACAAGGGCTGCAAATGCTATATATTTCAGCTTGTACATAACTTTGTTTTTTAGCGGTTGTCAATCGTTTGTTTGTGGCCATCCTTCCGTTTGGGTCAGATGGAAACCTCTTTTGTCATATTCCTTTATGTCGTTCACACCGATTGGTGAGAGATAGGGATTTACATTTGGTACGCCGAGGAACTGGAATCGGCCTAAATTCTCAAGTGGATAGAAGAATCCAATCATCTTTGCGGCATTAGTTCCGTCATAGACGACAAGGTTTCCTGCCGCATCCTTTACACGAAGTTTCCCCTTGTTGGCAGCTTTCAGTTCTCCACTTAACTCCTTAGAGACATTGACCCAGGTACCCATGAGCAGGTCGGGATTGTTGTCGGTATCCATATATCCGAGTTTCTTCCATCGTCTGAGATCGATGATGCGCGAGAACTCAAAGGTAAATTCCATCCTTCGCTCACGTCGTATCTCCCAAATCAAAGCCGGAACGTCGGCATCTCTCTTGGGGTCATCATTCAGATTTGCAAGATTCATTGGTGCTGTTTGCTTCACACCTTTGTCCTTTGCAGCCTGATCAAGTGGACGTTGACGGATTTTGTTGATAGACTTGTCGAGGTCAGACTGTGTAACGGCAGGGCCTCCAAGTGTGGCATACTCTGCTTTAGCTTCTATCCAGTTCAGCAACACTTCGGCATAACGCATGACAGGATAGCCCGTAACATTCTTGTCACCTTGAAATTCGGGTGCGGGCGACTCTCCTTTTTTGATATAATCGAGTGCGTTGCGTGGTATAAACTTCGTAACATACAAGGCACAGCTCTTCGCCATAATGGTCGGTTCACCATAAAAGCTTGCCTCAAAACGCGGATCACGTGTGAGAATAAGGTTGGATAACGTAAAATCTTTGGCTGTTGCCAATGTAGACGTTTGCCAGTCCTTGCCGTCCGTACAGATAAAAGCTTTGATGAGATCGAGGTTCGGACCGATGTCGTTGGGCGAATTCATATTGCAATAGGAAGCCACGCAGTGGGTGACACCCTGTGCGGCATCATATTTACGATAAAGAATGCAATCTTTTGAGTTGGTAAGATCCGTAGAACCGAATAGAGTTCTGAAATCTGTTACAATATCGTATTTCCCACTATTCATCACCAGTTCTGCCGCTTCGATGGCCAACTGGAAGAATTTGCGGGCACGTTCGTCATTCGCATAGTAATACTTCTGCCAACTGGCCTCGAACAAAGCCCAGCGCGAAACGAACGAAGCCACGACATAACGGTTTACGTTTTGCAGCCCGTCGTTCAGCCTCACGTTGTTCATGGCATACTTAAAGTCGTTATATACGGAATCCATCACCTCGTTTCGGGGAGTACGGTCCTTGTAAAGTTCGGCTTTCTCGGTGTTTTTTACTTCATGATCATAATACGGTACGTTACCGAAAACATTTACCAAACGTGCGTATTCCAAACCTCTGAAGAAACGTCCGATTCCCATCCAGTGTTGATATTGCGCATCGGTAAGTACATCCGGCATAAGGCGTTTGATGCGATCGATCATTACGTTGGCTTTGCGCACCCACGCAAAGTTCCACGTCGGACCCGAAAACTGGCTCTCCCAACTAAGACCGAGCGACGTGCTTCCTTTACTTGAAGGCACCGAACGCAGAAATTGTGCCTGCGTGGATTTCCTCACCATATCGTCGTTAAACGAGTAATTGATGTTCGGCGTGTATGCCGTCTCGCCATAACCAAGTCCATATCCCACAAAGAAATTCGTGTAGAAGCTGTTGGCATATAATCGTACCCGTTCTTCACCGGTCCAGAATTTGTCGTCTTCCATTGTGGTGATAGAGGGGCGGTCGAGTACGTCGTTACAGCTTGTAAGGGTTAAAGCGCAAACGGCTATGAATGCAAATATCTTTAATTTCATAATTGTATCGTATTAAGTGTTAGAAAGATAATTGTACACCACATGATAGTGACTTGAACATAGGTGTTCCCGTACCGGTTCGCGATAGGTTATACTGTCGGCTGAACATTGAATATCCGGAGATGGCTTCCGGGTCGATGGGCAGTCCGCGCAATTTATCGAAGGTAATGAAGTTCTCCAACGACATGTACACTCTTGCCTTGGTAAGTTTCACTTTCGAAAGCCAAAGATTCGGAACGGTATAGCCTAAGCTGATGTTCTTGATACGCAAGTAGGCCATATTGAGCAAATACTTGCTCTGCCGTTGCATAGAGAAGCCCGTGTTGTTGCCTCCCAAGTCCCACGCACGTGGATAAAACGCGTCCGTGCGGTCTTTCGTCCAGTAGTCGGTCGCGAAAGTTCTGGGGATAGCTCCTTCTTTAGCAGAGTATCCCGGAATAGCCAGCTGGCCCGCTCCCCATATCTTGCGTTTGCCGATACCTTGGCAGTAAACGGAGAAGTCGAAACCTTTGTAATCCAGTCCGATGCGGAAGCTGTATTCATAACGCGGTGTTGAGTTTCCTATGACGGTTTGGTCGCCGGGATCGCCGTTCGTTCCTGAGCCGGGGGTGATATAACCATCACCATTCAAATCGACAAACTTCACGTCGCCGGGAGAGAATATCAACTTGTCGCCATCTTCATAATGCACTTGATAAACCGGATATTGCGTTGATTGCTTGTTGGTTCTTCGCAATGTACCTTTATAGATGACATTGGTCGTTACGATTTTTCCTTTTTCATCGTATACAAAGTCTTCTTTCTGGAATAATCGGTCGGTAACGAATCCATAGATATCTCCATAACGTCTACCCGTAGAGTAAGCGGTGGACAAGTCGCGGTCTTCCCAAGGAGTTAGATAGTCTGCTCCCTTGGTAACAAAAGTGGTGGCATCCGCTAACGATACATTGATATTCAGTCCCAGTCCGTTGGCAAAGCGGTGGTTGAAGTCGAGTGCAAGTTCCCATCCCTTTGTCTCAAGATTACCATAATTGCCTTTGGGGGCAGAGGTTCCTAACGTTACAGGCAGGTCTTCGCCCGGAATAATCATGTCCTTAGTGTCGCGTTTGAACCAGTCGAACGTCAATCCGAGTTGGTTTTTGAGGAATCGCAGGTCAACGCCGAAGTCCAAAGTTTCGATGCGTTGCCACGTAATGTCATTGTCTATGATTGATGGCGTGCCGTATAGAACCGGTTTCAAGCCCTTGTCATTCAGCCATTTTGATTCGCCATGTGAAAGTATCGACCGGTAAAGTGAGTTAGCTACCGTCTGGTCGCCAATGGCCCCCCACGATGCTCTCAGCTTACCGAAGCTCAGAACTTTGGTAATAGGCTGAACGAAAGTTTCATTGGTAAACACCCATCCTGCCGAGAACGAGGGGAAAGTCTTCCATCTTAGATGCTTCGGGAACTTGGAAGAACCGTCTCTACGTACGTTTCCTTCCAGCAAATAGCGGTCCGCATAGCTGTAGTTCAAGCGTCCGAAGAAGCCTAATTGTGACTCCCAGTTGCGGTTTCCTTGGCCGGTCCACTCGCCGTCAGCTAACAAAAACTGTGGGTTTGACTGATCTATCAGCCCCATTCGTCTGGTGCTATGATAAGTCCATTGGCTGGTAACCTGTTTCATTCCCAGCATAAACTTGAAATGATGCTCTTGCTCTTTGCCCAGTCTGAGGTTGTAGGTGCTATACGCGTTGAACGTGTTGTTGTCCTCGCCACGACTCATTTGGTCGACATAATTGGATGTAACGTTCGAGTAATAATCCGAAACGGGGAATCGATATGCGGGAATACCACCCGTGTCCGTTCTGTTTCCTTGCTCGTCAACATATACAGGATATCCGTTTTCTTTCCACTCCACGGGCGCGTACCACATCTGTCCGCCTCTGAACTGTATAGCCGACTGATTCCGTTCGCGCGTCTGTCGGTCATAGGTGTAGTCCATTTTAAATTCCCAATCTTTGGTAAAGTTCAGCGTGAAGCCTAAGTTTATGTTGTAATATTTGTCTTGCAGGTTGTCCGTATTTGCGGCACCCAACTCGTAGGAAGGCTCATGCAGCTGGTTCCCGTGTTCGGTAACTCCGATTGGGAACAGCGGACTCCAGCGGTAAAGATACAACCATGGGTCTGCCGTAGTGGTGCCCACACCGGGGTAGCGTTTGTTTCGATCCGAGTATATTGTACTGGCGCGAATCGTCAAAAGGCGATTCATCTCTGACTGAATGTTGAACGACGCGTTGTAACGACGGAAGTCATCGTGTTTGGCAGTACGCATCATTCCATTCTGATTGAGATACCCCAGTCCTATATATAAAGAGGTGTTGCCCGACTTGCCCGTTACCGAGAGGTTGTGAGCCATCGTTGGCGCCCAGTCACTTACCATGGCTTTGACGCCATCATATATACGATAGCCGTACTTTTCTTTGCCATCGAAGAACCAATCGCGCCCATAGAGCACCGGATCGTTCCACTTTACCGAACCTCCATACAGTTCTTGCCACTCTCGAATCTTCACCATGCTCTCCGGCGAAATGCGCCAAAAGCCACCCGCAGGCATCGGAGCGCCACGGTTAGTCTGTGCGTCGAGCGTGTATTGCAAGCCGTCTACACCGCCCATCTCCAGTTTCTTGGCCGTAGTTTGCCACGAAAAGTTGTTGGAATAGCTTACTTCAAAGCGATTGCTATTGGCTCCGCTCTTGGTTGTAATCAAGATAACACCGAAAGCGGCTTTCGATCCGTAGATGGCCGAAGAGGCAACATCTTTCAGTACCGATATAGACTGCACGTCGTTGGGGTTCACCATTTGGATGCTGGGTATTTCAACATTGTCCAGCAAAATCAATGGCGCGTTGCTTCCTTCGATAGATCCTACCTGTCCGCGGATTTTGATGAGCGGGTCAGAACCGATTTCTCCGGTCGGTACAAGTACGTTCATGCCCGGCACCACGCCCTGCAAACCACGTCCGATATCAGCAATCGGACGGCTTGAAAGCGACTTCTCTACATCGACACTGGCCACAGCGCCGGTCAGGTTGGCTTTCTTTTGAGCGCCATAGCCCACGACTACGACCTCGTTCAGTGCCTTCACATCTTCTTTCAATACGATGCGCATCTTCGACTGTGCCTTCAATGTCTGCGAAACGAAGCCAACATACGACACGATGAGTTGGGCGTCGGCGTTATTTACCGACAATTCAAACCGGCCGTTAAAGTCCGTAACGGTGGCGTTTGAAGTTCCTTTTTCTTTAATACTGACGCCGATGAGTGGCTCGCCCTTGCTGTCTATGACCGAACCTGTGGCTTTTCTTTGCTGCTGCAAGGTAGCGGGTATAGCTCCCTTGCTGCCGTAAAGTCCTGTTGCATCCAAGCTACCGCTTGAAGCAAAGGCAAAAGTAGAAAACGGGAGGGTAAGCAGCATGGATGCGAGTACCGCTGTGAATCGCTGAAAACGAATGATCTGAGAAAGGCAAAAAACAATATTGCCCATGTGATTCAAGAGTTCTTTCATGTCGTTTACATCTGTTAAGGTTTGGTGGTTTGTTTTTCTCCGATAAATAAAGGGGAATAACCGATTTTGAAAGTTTAAGCTGAGGCCAAAAGATGGTTAAAGTGATTTTCTGTTTTAGCCGTAACAAAAGCGAGAGGTTTTACAACTATCGGCAATATCACCCTATTACAAGTGGTCTGCCATTAAGGTGTAGGTATCAGAGGTCAGTGCGGTTAGTGAATATCCAATTAGTTTTGTGAACTAAAAGTTCACTTTATTAGGTTTTTCACAAAAATAAGTGATAGTTAGAAGAAAAGCAAGTTGTGAAACATGTATTTAACAATTAATGGATGTTATTATTTAATTTTAAAGGAATAACATGTGCGTTCACGCCGTGTTCTTCATACTATGGATTTGCGAAAGCTCCTATAATATATAAATAGGTGGAAAGGTTAAGTTATTTGAATTAGGGGATTCCCCATCCAAACATAGGCTTTTGCCCCCTGACGGCACAAACTCTTTTTCATACTTTTGTCACTATAACATTCAATATAGAGCATTATGAAAAATCAAATCATCTTAACGATCATTGCCGGCATACTTTCGGTGCTGCCTGCCGATGCCCAGTATTATTCCAGAGGACGCACGCACGTACCTCGGCAACGGAGCGGTTATTACCGTCATCATCATTCCCACCGTTACAATCATACCATGTATAGTGGTTTCAGAGTAGGCTTGGGCGTGTCGACCGTTAACTCCGATTCGCCCCTGTTCGACTCTAATAAAGCCATGACAGGCCTGAATATCGGCCTTGCCATGGGCGCGCAGGTTTCCAATCGTGCGCCGCTCTTTCTGGAATCGGGACTTTATTACACGGAGAAAGGCGGCAAAAGCACCTATAAAAACGAAAAATTCAGCTACTCACTCAATTATCTTGAGGTTCCATTGGTGCTGAAATACAAGTACCGAGCCGATCGCGATGTTACCATTGAGCCTTTCTTCGGCGGCTATTTAGCCTGTGGTGTGGGCGGAAAAATTAAGGATTTCAAGCACCGTGCGGCCTATAATAGTTTCGATGAAGACTATGAGGACACCTTCAACCGCTTCGATGGCGGATTGAAGTTAGGCGTGGGAGCCTCGTTCCAAATGCTATATGTAGAGGCCGGCTACGACATTGGGTTGGCCAATGTAGGCAAGGATAACTTCAACGACACGCGCAACGGATGCTTTAATTTAACGCTGGGCATCAACTTCTGAGCCCCTGTCGACCATTATGTGACAGATTGATCTACATCGTACTCTCCGACTAACCTTCTGACAACTCTTTTGGAGGCATGAATTGCACTGCCGATATTGTCAGTGTCACGTTGTATGGTCGGGGAGACCGTGTGGGTAATCTAATTTACGAATGTATATTTGTGCTTCTACGAGGTAGTACGATTTTGTTCGTCTAAGATTTCTTTTACCTGTTTCAAAAAATCGTCACACTCATTACAACTGACCTCATAATAAGATAAGGAAGTAAAGTCGTATTCTATTCTATATAGGGAGTACTATTTAATCCGTTTGAAACGGCGGTAATCAGAACCATACGAATGCGAACTTTTCGAGAGTGAAGTGCCAACTCTTTGCCATACCATCTCTTGGGCAGAGAGTTTCACTATAGTGTAACTTACATTAGAGAAGTCGGACATCTGTGGATTAAGCGTCAGGACATTATCTTCCACTAAACCTACTGCATAATACCCTTTCTTTACGGAGGCCTTGCCTGATAAAGCATCATAGGATGTTTCCACATAGGCATTTGCTTTGGCAAATTCATATTCTACTCTTCCATCCATGACGAAATCTGTACCTTCATAACATTCGTTCCATTTCCCCTGAATGCGGTCAAATTGGATCTCCTCATTACTGCAAGACATTATGACGAGGGTGATGATTGCAATGATAAAAATACGTTTCATTTCTTTCAGATTTTAATATATAAACAACTCTTGTCTGGTTAAACAGCTTGTGAACGAAATCTTCAATAGATAGAGAGGTGAATTTGTTTTATACAAAAATATAATAATATCATAAAATTACAATATCTAAAAGTAATGATTTTGTTAAATTAAAATTTTATTAACATAATGGCTGCCTGTTGGCGGAATTAATTTAGTGCATACTTAGTTTAGCCAGTGTTCTTATTATTGATATAGTTCACATTTTGTAACATGATTCGTGCACTGATGATTGGCAGAAACAGATGTTGCAGCGCATGCTGAGCCTCAGTCAGAGCAATCAGACGGACACGGAGGAGTATCAGGAATTGCAGCATCGCAGCATGGACTTGCAGGCAAAGATCGACAAATGGCGCCCCATTTACGAGGAGCGTATGGCCATGGTGAAAGAGATAAAGCAGTCGGCGCAGCGCAACAAAGGGGAATGACCATGTTGAAAACGGCTTTTTGATAGTTTGGTAAGTGCCAAACTAAGTTCTTATCAGGGGGGATGATACGATTGCCGCTTCGCTAAATAATCTGATTATCTTAAAAGTGATTGGATAGACGCTTCAAAACTCTCACTCCTGATATATCCTTTCTTTACTTTGTTGAACGCAAATTCAACAACAAAACCACGTTGTACCAAGCCCATGATGTCATTCTTTGCCGTGGTGGCACTGACAAAGAATTTATTCTGAACATCTTTTACCGTAATCACTTCTCGAGGATTGTCGGCAAACATCTTGACGATTTGCGCCTGCCGCTCATTGATGCCGCCCAGTAGCAGGAAAGTATTGGCAATCTTTTTTTCTTCTTGTTTCCTTTTCAGATAGCTTTGTAGCTGCTGGAACGAAAGATTCAGCACACGCAGATTGTAAGCAACGAAATAACCGATGTCGTTTCCGTCCGCTTCCGCGTATAAAAAAGATTTTTCGTACGAATTCTTCGACTTGGCGATAACACGTGATATGGACAGATATTCTGTCAGCCAATAGTTTTGTTTCAGCATATACCAGTAGAACAGGGCGCGAGCTGTTCGGCCATTACCGTCTGTAAACGGGTGCATGTAGGCCATCATGAAGTGGATGATGATTCCTTTGATAATAGGGTGGATAAACTCCGATGGCGTATCTTCGTTGAAAAAACGGCACAAGTCCTTTACGAATGTAGGTATATCGGAACTTGACGGAGGGCGATGAACAACTTCATGGGTGATTCCGTTTTCTACGACAATATCGTCGTTAGTGCGGAAACGCCCTTCGTCCCGCGGATCGTCCAAGGTATTTTCCGTCATGAGATGGTGAACGTGTTGAAGCAATTCGGCGGATAACGGCGTGTTTTGGTTTTCAACGACAAACAGAATGGTTTGATAGTTGTTGGCTATCATCTGCTGCGACTTGTCTTTGGGCTTGGCTTTTTTGTACAACATCTCCTTCGCCACCTGTCGTGTCGTGGCGGCTCCTTCCATTTGGCTGGAGAATATCGCCTCTTCCATGAGCGAACTGATCAAATATCTTTCTTTGTTTTCGTTGGGTAGCAGACCGCCGGTTCCCCATGAGCCACCGAAATTCATGTCAAACTCATGGCATTGTCGTTGCATCTGGTGGGTGATAGAGAGGTTGATACCATATTTATCCCAAATGCGTATCATGTTTTTGATACGTGATGCCTTGACGTAAGTCCATAACTTTTTGGGTGTACATCCTTTTGGGCACTTCTTATATTTGACCGTATTCCAGTATTCGTATGCTTCATTAATTTTATTGACCAGCGCAGAGATATCTTCGCTTAGCGGAGAGAGTAAAACTTCTATTAAGTCTTCATCTTGAATCTTAGGGGGAGTCTCGATTATGCTCATCGTTCTGTGGTTGGAATATCAATTACAAAGATACAAATTCTTTCCAATTTTTCAAACATTGGAAAGAATTTGAATGATAATCTTCACTTTTTTGTGAATCTTCCACATCATTTTAGAGATTGTGAGAGGTCGTTTTTTCCGGTTGCGATTCTATAACACACATTTACTTTTTGCCGAAAAACATTTATCAAACTATGATTTTCGTGTTTGTAAATAACATGGCGTGAGCCGTAAGGGCGTGATTTATCACGTTCCGTTTCGACCTATTCCGTTTTGGAAATGTAAATTCTTTATCACAAAAACACGACTGAAAAAATGCGTCAAATAGCATGAAGTTATCCATTTTCTTATCTCTTTTTGGCCATAAACATCCTTATAAAAGTGTGATTTTTATGTTTTGTCGGCTCATTGCTATGCTTTTACCTTGCGAAAGCTATGCTTTTAGCGGATAAAAGCACTGCTTTGACACGCTAAAAGGGCCACAATGAGCGGGTAAAAGTCATGTTTTGACGGGATGATATGGGGCAAAAGAATGCGCGTTTTTGCGTAAATGGCTGATTATAAATCAAATACAAAACGTGCCGTAGAATCGCGTATTTCCGGCCGATGTATATTTATTTTGAAATAACGCAAGCATTTTCGGCCTTTTGTAAAGTTATTTCAGTGCGTGTGGTATTAGATTTTTGGGGCAGAAAAGTGAACGCTTCGGACTTGGTCTCTTGCGAGTGGCCGTGTCCGAAGCGTTTCGTGTTACTTCTTCCGTTCCCTACGAAATGCGTTCTATGCCAGAGAAAGAGGTGTCGGATAATTCCAACAACTCTTTCTCACCTTCTTCTAATTCCAAAGAGAACTAAACATACATGGCACCGTGTCAGAGAAATCACTTGACTACGAATGTGGTAATAGTAGACTCTTGTTCAGTAGTAATGGTTTTTCTGTATGTTTTTACAGTCCCCTGGTTCAAGATTCTGACATTAAATTGTTTAGGACTAGTACCCGAAAAATGGTCTACAGTAATTTTATACTCTCCCTTGGGCCAATCATTCTTCACACTGTAGATGTTCTCTATGGCATTACCGGAATTCCTCCTCCAATCTCGGTCCAGATTGAACGCGGCATTTGTAGGCTTAGGAGTATGGTAAAAGACATGCAATCCATTCGGTCCATATAAATGCAAATCTAAATCTGTGGCGGAAGCGTAAGAATTGGTCCATGTCAAAGTGGCCTGAAACTTACCCGTACCTGCAGTTTCCGTCTCTGTTGGAATTTCATTTGGCTTACCTTTTGGCCATGAGAAAGGAGATCCTAACTCAGACATACGTATAACCTGCCATCCCACTTGCTTGAAAACATCATCTTGTATGGAAGGATAATTTTGGGCTTGCGGCAAGGTATGATGCACTACCGGATTGGTTATGTGTACCCGAATTGGCTTCGAATATGTTCTCCATTCATTGGGCCATGGCTTGGTAAACATGCTGACCCACACCTCATATTCTCCCTGAGGTAAAATACCTCCAAGATTTTTCACATACGAAGCATTTCCGGTTGTGGCTATCACAGTACCCGGTTGTAAATAGAAAAGACCTGTATGCTCAGGATATTTTAAGCTGATAACCTTTTTCAATGTTATGCAAAACGCCAACTTATCCGGATAACCTGAAAAATCAACCTTATCTAATAATACTCCTCCGGCACCCCTATCAGAATAAACATGTTTACCAGCCCTGCTGTTTGTGCCCAATAAAGGATTCTCTATCAAGACATATGTACCCAGATTCATTCCGGAAATACCGATTCTTCTTGGATGTTCAGTATAAGTACACGTAGGTTGTATCAGCCATTTACCTTCCAAATCATCATATTTCGCCACACATACTTCAGAGGGTTCTCTGTCTCCTATAGGGAAATAGAGGGTGAGCGGAAGGGCAAAATTAAAAGCTTCCGGCCCCATTATCACATAATTATTACTTGCTTGACGAAAGCCGGAGGGTAGCGGATTGTCTACCTGAGTCGTTCCTTCTATGGAGAAAGTAACCTCGGCATTGGTATTACTACCATTCTTAGGTATGGCTCCGGACGCTATTTCTATTTTACTTCCTCCTCCTTCGATAGAACCTCCGGATTGATTGGAAATGATTTTTGCCTTGGTGAATATCTGTTCACCACCACTTCCGTTGTCATCTTCATTTTTCTCACATGCTGTAAAAAGCGGGATAGCACTTATAACAAAGTAACTAATCCATTTTATTAGATTTATCTTTTTCATACTCGTAATCTTTTTTTTATGATAAGTAAGTCATACGTAGCTCTGACCAAACAGTCTCTTCCGAATAGTGTGTCAGAAGATGATTCCGAACGTCAAGTCGAATGAGTTCACTTTTGTATGTTCGCAGATTTCATTCAAATCCATCGAATAACCGATACCACCTGTGAACTTGTTACTGAAACGGGCTCGTAGTCCGAAATGGAGGCCGAACTGCACACGCTTCCACGGATGGTCGGCCATCTCTTCCTTTGAGAAAATATCTACTTCGTCAGCTTTTCCTATGATATTTCCCCGCAAATAGGCTCCCGCATAAGGATCGAGGTTGATACCATCGGTAATCGGGAAAGTGTAGATGGCGGTGACAGGTATTCTGGCAGACAACATGCTGAACTTGTCTTTAAAGAAATACTGGGCTATGACTCCGGGTTCGATGTAGAACGGCGTATTGCCCATGTTGATAGCTTTGAGATAACCGGCGGAGATTCCTGTGACTTCGCTGCTGGCACTCATGCCTTCGGCGCTGGTTTTCCAACTGGCTGCGTTGTACTGCACGATGAAGCTGCTGAATCCCTCGTAGTCGTTCGAACTATGACTCTTTTGCGGCTTCGCTTTCTGCTGGCTTTGCTGTTGAGTCTGCTTCTTCTTTTTTAACTGATCAAGTGTAATCACTTGTTGTGCCGACATTGATGCGCAAACAATTGTGAATGCTGCCATCATTAAGAATCTGAATCGTTTCATGATAAAATAAGATTTAAAATTATTGATACTAATTGGTTTGAATAATCAGGTACTTCGTGTTGCTCCAGAAAGCCTCCGGGTCTAAGATGTGGATTTCCGAGGCGTTCTTGCCGGTGCGCACAATCTCGTAGGAAGGCGAGGGCATGGTAGAGAGAACTTTCGGTTTGCCTGCCGGAATCTCCATTCCGCCAAAGGTGCGCGTATTCACTTCCGTGAAGAGTTCGCGAGGCAGGGCGTCATAATTTATTTTCGACCCTTTTAGGATGCCGTTTTCTTTCAGAATCTTCTTCGAGCCCATTACAACAAAGCCTTTGCCTATCTTTGCACTGCTCAGCAACTTCTCTTGTTCTTGCAGCTTTTGATTGAGTGATTGGTTGTCTTGGCTCAGCGAACTTACCTTTCCGCGCAGTTGGGCGATGTTTACGTTCTTCTGGTTCAGATCATTTTTCAGTTGTGTTATCATTTGGTTTTTTTCGTCAATCTGCCGGTTCAGGTAATCGATAAGCGTTTCCAACTTCTTCATGTCCATGCCTTTGGCTTCCAGTAGATCGGCCATCTTCCGTATTTTTTCTCGCTGCTCTACGAGTGTGTTGGCAAAGGATTCGAGGTTTTTCTTCAACTGTTCTTTATCCACCATCGTCCCCTCCGGACCTTTGTTTGAGAAGAAGAGTCTGCCTTCCTGTTTGGCAATGGTGTCGAGACCTTCAGAGAGGACGGACACAAACGAAGTCATCTGATCCATGATGCTTTGGTTTTGGGCGTTCACAATTTCCAAAGAGTCCACTTGCTTCTTCAGATTGTCAGCTGATCCGCCGCAAGCCGCCATGCTTGTCAAGAAGATGACGGCAGTGGCAAAATACAATAACTTTTTCATGCGATATTCTTTTGGTTGTTTGAACTTGAAATCATTACATCCTTTCCTTTACAGTGGATTGGCTGTAATCTTCATTTTAATGGTACATCGTACAGTGAAGTTAGCTGTTACCGCGCCGGATTTCGTTTCGGCTATGCCACGCACAACTATCTTTTTGTTGTTCAGTAGGTTTTTGCCTATTCTGTCGAACACGTCTTGCTCGGCCACATTGATGGTTGTTCCTTGCCGTTTCATTTCCGGCACATTCACATTATTTCCTTTGTACACGGTGGAACCGTCTATTTTCAGTTCCAAGTCATATATGGCATTACTGCCGTTGTAGGCGGGTACGCTTACAACGAGACTCGTAACCTTGATATTCTTCAGGTAGTTTATGTAGTCCTTCAGTTCCTCGGCTTGGCTTAGCTTTACTTCTAATTGGTCTTCGCCCGACGTGTCGTTGTTTAGCCTGACGGGAATATCAATCTTTACTTCGGAATTAAGATTTACATCGGTCAATTCTTTCAATTTGTCGCATCCGCTGAATATGGCGAATGCCGCAAGTATAGTGAATAGTTTGATTGTTGCTGTTTTCATGCCGGATTTTGTTTATGATTGTTTGTATATAATTCTCCTAATATTCATTTTTCAGAAAGTATAAGTTACTTTCTCAGGCTGTAAAATGAAGCAGAGTAAAAGAGAATATTCCCACTAATAAGAAGGTTAGCATGTATCTCCTTTTGACCGAATGCAAAAGTGACCGGTACTTCTGTGTACCTGTCCTTTCTTTTTTTGTACGATTCGCAGTTCTCATAAATTAATTAGTTTTAGGTTGCCCTACTCTGTCTTAGCTTTTCGGTTTCGCTATTTTATTACTTTTTTACATTTACAAAGTAAGACAAAATACGCTTTGAGGGGACTAACAAATCATACAATTCGACTGACAAATCATACAATTTGACTAACAAATCATATAATTCGACTAACAATTCGTACAAAAGTTCTTTTTTGGGGGGTGGAGGGGGGAGAGAGGAGAAGAGAGAAAGTACGTCCGCACCTTGGCAAACGTCAGCCCACAGAGCGGGAAGCGGCGTGCGTCAATTGACGTTCAGCTTGCTCCATTGCTTGGGTGTGGCGCCCGTATGCTTTTTGAAAATCCGGTAGAAAGAGACTTCGTTTGTGAAGCCGGACATCTCGATGATTTCGAATGTTGAATATGCGGGGGCTGTCGAGGTGAGCAACGATTTGGCATACTCCACCCTTCGGGCGTTGATGAAATCGGAGAAAGAGGTGTGCAACTCTTGGTTGAGGTACTGAGAGATGTACGTTCGGTTGCTGCCTGTGAGCCTCGCCACATCAGTGATAAGCAGTCCTTTCCGGCGGAACAGTTGTTGGCTTTCTATCGTCCGGCATATCGACTGCCCGAGTAGAAGAAACTCCAAGTTGCCAGGCACTTTGGCGCCAGGCACTTCGGCATCGCAGCTCGCCGCGTCTTTTGTGGCAAATGCGAGTTTGTCTTCGTCCGCCACTCTTTCTTCGTCTCTCAGGAAATCTTCTGCGGTGAATCTCTGCTTGTTCCCTACGTATGCCACGGCAAAAATCATGCTGCTGAAGATGACCGACACAATAATGACCAGCCACGGCTCTTGGATGAAGAAATCGCGCCCGATTTGGTTGGCTATGCCCGATAGGAAGGCCATGATTAAGAAAACGATGAGCAGTGAGCGTATAGGGGTCAATGTTTTCCCCTCGGTGTCGGCATAGAAGTTATTGACTCGCTTGTTGTAGGCGGTGAGCTTCTTGAACCCGAAATAACATACCGGAACCAGCTGAACGGCAAAGATGATTTTCATGAGCAGCAACCTAACGCATTGCGCTTTGGCAATGGCCTGGCAGGTGCCGGGCGATAAGGTGTGCTTGTAGAAACAGCTTTCTACAAAAGGTATCCGCTCGGTGCCCATGATGATGTAGAGCAGGGCGCTTGTGAGGCTGACGACAAGAGCGGGTAGCAGCACCCAATAGTTGCGGAGGCGCAGGGGCTTGGCGTCGGTCAGCCGACAGATGTATAGGTAGTATAATGGATATACGGCCAACGTGCAGAAAGCGTAAATGCTTTCGATGACGGAGAACAGCGGGATGTGCCTGTTGAAGTAAACCGCGTGAGAGAAATAAAGCATGGTGCATACCAGCATGAAGCGGGTAAGTAGCCGTTTGGCCGGGTCTGCCGTGCGATATTTCCTTAGGAAAATGGCCGACCAGTAAAGGCATACTCCGAAAGGAAGGGTGGAGAATATGGCATTTATCATGGTATCGACTTTTAACAATGCAAATATAAGTGAAAGTATCAAGAAAAAGAAATAAATGTGTAAAAACTGAGGTGGTGAAGTGTTAAAATAAAGAGAAAGATAGCTGGGTAAGTAGTAAACTAAGTTCTTATAGGGTTTAACAACTTATTATAACACGAATTCAGCTTCGGTTGGATAGCGGCTTTAAAGGTTCAAATTCTTTCCAATTTGTCGAACATTGGAAAGAATTTGAACAATTCTCTTCACTTTTTTGTGAATCTGTCGGTCAATTTTAGAGATTGTGAGAGGCAGTTTTCTTGGGCAGCAATCCATTAAAACCCATTTACTTATTGAATAAAAATATTTACCAAGATATGATTTTCATGTTTATAAATAACATGGCGTGAGCCGTAAGGGCGTGATTTATCACGTTCCGTTTCGACCAATTCCTGTTTGGAAATGTAAATTCTTTATCACAAAAACACGCCTGAAAAAATGCGTCAAATAGCATGATGTTGCCCATTTTCTTATCTCCTTTTGGCCTCAAATGTCCTTATAAAAGCGTGATTTTGATGTTTTGTCGGCTCATAGCTATGCTTTTACCTTGCGAAAGCTATCCTTTTAGCGGATAAAAGCACTGCTTTGACACGCTAAAAGGGCCACAATGAGTGGGTAAAAGTCATGTTTTGACGGGGTGATATGGGGCTAAAGAATGCGCGTTTTTGCGTAAATGGCTGATTATAAATTAAATACAAAATGTGCCGTAGAATCGCGTTTTTCCGGCCGATGTATATTTATTTTGAAATAACGCAAGCATTTTCGGCCTTTTGTAAAGTTATTTCAGTGCTTGCGGATGCTCCTTTTAACGACAATGCTCTCTTGGTGTATGGGTCTATTTTCTTGAATATCGCTTTGTCGGCATCATACATTTCTTATATAATCATTGCGGTCAAAGTAATTGGAAGATATTATTTGTTGTTTTAATTTTATTTTTCTATCTTTGTCCGTATATTTAACTTTAATATAGCACACCGCAAAACACATGATGATAAACGAGCTACAGTTGGCTTTTATCATGAAAACAAGGAGAGGATGGCCTTTTGCTTGTTTCCATTTTTGGGATTATGCGATAGTTTTTATGGTTTATGCGCTGAGTGGACTAAAGCATCGGTGGTATTTCTACATGAAGAATAAAGAAATTCTTTGTATTCCTCAACGGCATTGGGGATGTTAGAAGCGATGTTAAAAGTGCCCAGTAATCAGAATCGGTCTTAATTAATGGAATGATGACGCTTAGCGAACAACAGCAAATTATCACGCTCTGGAAGGAATATTTAGACGGAAATGAGTTAGCCTTTTCTCGCCTTTATTTTCTGTTTTTTGATGATTTGTTGACGTATGGCCGTCGTATTGGGGGGGATGATGGAATGGTTGAAGACGTGATTCAGGATTTGTTTGTTAAGTTGTATCAAAGAAAACTGGAGTTACATGATAATACAAAGTTGCGGCCTTTTTTGTTTCGTGCTTTAAAGAATCGAGTTTATAATCAACTTCTTCGTCATTCTAAACAGCGTTCGCTTGAGGATTATGAGTTTAATTTGAATTATACGATTGATGATGAAGTATTTTCTAATGAGAAGCAGCGGCTCTCTGACGAAGTACATCGTATCATGAGAGGACTCAGTGGGCGTCAAAAGGAAATCATTTATCTTAGATTTGTACATGAAATGAGCTTTGACGAAATATCCGAAATCATGGATATACATGTGCAATCAGCTCGTAATCTTTTATTTCGTTCCATCGAGAAGATTCGAAAAGAGGTTTCAATGACTTCTTTTCTGTCTGTTTTGCAAGCTATTACCATGTAGTTGTGAATCAATCATTGGCCTTTCAGGGGAGAGAAGATATATTTTTATAAAAAAAATACAGGTTGTGAGTATAAAAACGCATTCTTATTTGTCATAGAATAAATGATGAATGCCAATGAATCAATATACCTATAAAGACATAGAGCTATTTTTATTAGACGACGATCTGTTTCAATGGGCAAAGTATGGAACAGTGGTTAATGGTTTTGACTTGCAGTCTTATAAACTGAAATATCCCGGTTATGAGGCAAAGATTGATTTTGCAATCACTGTCATTCGGAGCGTTCGCGTGACAGAAGATAGTCAAAAGACGAGCGACGCATATAAAAGGGATTGTTTTAACGCGATGATAGATAGAGCTCGAAAGTGTAATTCACATGTATTAGAGTCGCCTGTATCAAGCAGTTCTGTGTCTCTTCGTCGCCGATGGATGATGTCTGTCGCAAGTGTTGCGGCAGTATTCTTGCTTTGTTTGGGCGCGTATCATTGGTTAACGAGTGCTCAGCGTACTTATACGACGCATAATTCAATCGCTTTGGAAATGGACTCTTTATACCATTCTAAACAAGTGAAGGTGTTCTTAAATGGAAAGCAAGTCGTAGGATTAAATAAAAACAATGCTTCAATTAAGGTTGGAGAGGATGGTGCCGTAAGTGTAGACGATCAGTTAGTCGCTGATTCTCGATTAGGGAACGTTTCTGTAAATCAGATTGTTGTTCCGTATGGGAAGCGCTCAAAGCTTTTCTTACCTGATGGGTCTACTTTGTGGATTAATTCTGGCTCTTTAATATCTTACGCGTCTAATTTTTCGACAAACAGAGTTCTGAATGTACAAGGTGAAGTGTATCTTGAAGTTAAGAAAGACGTAGCTCATCCATTCGTGGTAAAGACAAATCGTTTAGAAGTAACGGTATTGGGGACTTCGTTTAACGTGACTGATTACGCAAGTGATAGCGAGTCGGCTGTTGTACTTGTACAAGGTAGCGTGGATGTGAATATAGGGAATACCGTTAGAACACGTTTAGTTCCCAATCAGCGGCTTTCTAATGATCATGGAAAGGTGAATGTAGATCAGGTAGATGTTGATAAGTATATTTGTTGGAAAGATGATTTGATGAATTTTAATGGACAAAAATTAAACGATATATTAAAATCATTGGCCAGATACTATGCCGTGAAAATAGAAGTGAGTGGTAATTTGAAAGAAGAATTGTACTATGGTAATCTTGATTTGAATCGTACAATAGAAGATGTTTTAGCTACAATCTCTTTAACAACGCCTTTGCAAATCGTTAAAAGGAATGATGTTTTTTATATCAAACCTAAAGAATAAGACAAGAAAATCAAACCTAACGAATAGATGTTTAACTTTAAAATATAAAAAATGAAAAAGAAACAACCATCTTAAAATATAGCCAATACCTGAGAAATATCATACGGCTGCTTTCAAGTTAATTGAAAATAACTCATTATAGTTGTCACCAATCTTTAACACCAAAATATGAAAAAATATTCTCAAACGAGGAGTAAACGTGAAAAACCAACCTTCAAAGTAGGGCGAATTTTACTTTTATGTCTTCTTTTAATGGTCCATTTGCCAAAAACTCGGGCGAATGAAAGTTTGTTATTGCTTCAATCTACACGTGTATCAATCAATTTGATAAATAAGCCTTTAACTACTTTATTTAAAACATTGGAAAAGGAAAGCGAATATGTATTCTTTTTTAAAGATGATGTTTTAAGAAATCACGAAAAAGTAACAGTTAAGGCAAACAATGAATCAGTAGTTTCTATTTTAGACAAAGTACTTCCGTCTAGAAATTTGGGATATACCGTTAAAGGAAAACAAGTAGTCATAGTTAATTTAGCAAATACAGAGGATGCGGTCAAGGATGTTGTAGATACTCAAACAGACTATAAAGTTAGCGGTAAGGTCGTAGACGCGAATGGAGTTCCTTTGCCGGGTGTTAATATTACTTTGCCAGGAACTAATATTAATGCGATCACCGATTTAGATGGTGCGTTCTCTGTAGAAGTAAAAGGAGGACAGCGCGTTTTATTTGTGGTTTCATACATTGGCTTCAATACGAAGAAAATATGGGTGACAGATAAAACAGGATTCTTGAAAATAAAATTAGAAGAAGGTTCTGCATCTTTAAATGAGGTGGTTGTAGTGGGTTATGGTACTCAAAAGAAATTGAACTTGACCGGTGCTGTGGCTACTGTATCGGGGGGGATATTAGAGAATCGTCCGATTGGTAATATTGCACAAGGGTTGCAGGGAATGATTCCAAACTTAAATATTACCTTCAATAGCGGTCAGCCCAATCAAGCTGCAAAAATCAATATACGTGGTAACACGTCACTGAATGGTGGTAATGCTTTGGTGTTGGTAGATGGGGTAGAAATATCTGATTTATCTTTGATTAATCCGCAAGACGTAGAAACAGTATCTGTTTTGAAAGATGCGTCGGCTGCAGCTGTATATGGTGCTCGCGCAGCTTTTGGTGTGATGTTGGTTACGACCAAGAAAGGACAGCGCAATCAAAAGACCCGTGTGACTTATAATAATAATATGTCTTGGAGTTCTCCAGCTCGTTTACCAAAGATGCCTCGTTCAGACGTATGGGCGCGTATGTGGAACAAGGCATACGGCTATGATACTCCGGGTGGTTATTATTTTAATGACAAATTTATGGCTGCATTAGATGCTCATATTGCGGATCCTGCAAACAATCCTGCCATTCTCGTAGATACCGAAGGTATACAGAACTCTAATTATAGTCCGAGTAATCCAGGATGGGCGTATGTGGGTAATACGAACTGGCTGAGAGAATTCTATCGCAAAGCGGCTTTCATGCAGCAACATAACGTGAGCCTTTCTGGTGGAACAGAACGTAATAATTATTATGCATCCGTTGGTTATAAAGATCAGTCTGGTATTTTCCGTTATGGAAATGATACCTATAAACGTTTCAACCTATCGTTTAATTTTGATACAAAGCTGACTCCTTGGTTAGATATGAGTTTTGCGACTCGCATGAGCAATATAAAGAATAACGAACCTTATATGGATAATGGTGGATCGTCTGCTCAAACTTGGTATTATGAGGTATATCGTATGTATCCTACTTTATCTGTTTTCTTGCCCAATGGAGATTTTGCAGGCTTATATCTGAATAGTGGCAACTTTAACATTATCGGTAAGATGGCATTAGCTGGGCGTAATAAGAAAAATACGTGGGATCAGTGGTATACAGGTCGCTTTGATTTGCATCCTATTAAAGGACTATCGATTAAAGGAGATTATTCATGGAATCGTTATTCAACAATTCAGAAAATCCATCGTAAAGAAATGACTCAGACATTTCCGGAAGGTGGCCCTGTATATACCGTAGAAACGCCAAATTATGTGAAGAACTATAATTCGAACAATATTTATCAAGCTATCAATGTGTGGGCTGAATATAAGAAAGTATTTGATGAGACGCATAATTTAGCTGTGATGTTGGGTTATAACCAAGAAGAAAAGCACTATTTTTCTACGGCATATACCATGACTGATTTGTATAACAATGATCTACCTGTGTCGGATTTGGCTATCAATTATAAAGATAATGATGAACAGGATGATATATGGAGAGTTCAAGGAGCCTTCTTCCGTTTGAATTATGACTATCAGAGTAAATATTTGTTGGAATTGAATGGTCGGTATGATGGTTCGTCAAAATATGCGAAACATGATCGTTGGGCTTTCTTTCCATCAGCTTCTGTAGGATGGCGTATCTCTGAAGAAAAATTCTTTAAGCCTCTGAGTAAAATCATTGATAATCTAAAAATCAGAGCTTCTATAGGTGCGCTTGGTAATCAGATAACAGATGGTTATCACCCCTATATGTCTATGCTTACAGGTAGGGTGTTGAATAATTATATGATGAATGGTAAGGTAATTAATGCTTTGAATATTCCGACTTTACCGAGTTTGGTGACTTGGGAAAAAGTTGTGAGTAAGGACGTTGGCTTAGATTGGGCAATATTTAATAATCGTTTTGCAGGAACTTTCGATTTTTATATTCGTGATACAAAAGATATGGTTCGTTCGGTAACACTGCCGGCTGTGCTGGGTACAGGTGGCGGCAAGGAAAACGTAGCCGATATGAGAACCATAGGCTGGGAAGTTGAATGTACTTGGAAGGATCGAATAAAGAATGTGTTAGGTAGTCCGCTGGATTACTCGCTTACGGTAGGTTTATCAGATTATCAGGCAGAGATTACAAAATTCGATAATCCAAATGGCTCGTTGAGTATGTATTATAAAGGTTATAAATTCGGAGAGATTTGGGGATTTGTAACTGATGGTTTTATTCAAGATGAGTTTGAAGCTGACCGCATGAATTATGTGCAGAAATTCATTTCAAGTAAGTGGTATCCAGGTGACATTCGTTATAAGGATTTGAATGGTGATGGCGTAATTAATAATGGTACTGTAACGTTGGATAATCCTGGTGATAAGAAAATTATAGGTAACTCTACTCCGCGCTATCGTTTCAACTTCCAAGGAAGTGTTGGATGGCATGGCTTTGATATTCGTGCTATTTTTGAAGGTATAGGAAAACGCGATATGTGGACAAGTAGTGATATCTTTTGGGGATTTTCTCGTGGAATTTACAATTCTTGTGTCACCCAATATCATATAGATAATACGTGGACGTATGAGAATCCGAAAGCATATTATCCTCGTTTAACAGGTAGTGCTAATAAACGTAGTAAGCAGGTTCAAAGTAAATATCTACAAAATGCAGCGTATATTCGCTTGAAAGATATTACGATACGCTACAACATTCCTAAGAATTGGTTGTCTAAATTGAAGTTGGAACAGGCTCGTGTGTATGTTAGTGGTTTGAACCTTTGGGAAAAAACAGGTCTGCCTCCTTTCATGACTCCTGATATTGTTGATCAAATGACAGGTGAAGATGTTGGTTTGATGACAGAAAATTCAGGTAAACAATATGCCTTTATGAGGAGTTTTTCGTTTGGTGTTAATCTTACATTTTAAAATTGTCCATTATGAAATACTATATGATTTCATTTGTGTGTTTATTGTCCTTTTTGTTTTCTGGATGTAATTATTTGGATACAGAACCAGGGGATGTGATTTTCAGTGATCATTTTTGGAAAACATCCAATGCTGCGGCTTTGGAACAATATTGTAACCTATATTATCCAAGATTGATAAAAGGTCATGGTGATCCTTTAGCTTGGAATCTTGGGTCAATGATTACCGCCGAATTTCAGTCAGACAACTTGTTGTCTGCAGGTCCGAGCGCGATTACATTTGGTCAGAATGTTGTGATGACTAAAAGTGCCGATTGGGATTGGTCTATAATCAGAGGATGTAATGCTTTTTTAGAGAACTATCAGAAGTCTCCAGCTTCAGATATTGATAAGAAGAAATACGCAGGAGAAATATTGTTTTTTAAGGCGATGGACTATTTTAACAAGGTACGTCTTTTTGGGGATGTTCCATGGTATGATAATACCTTGAATAAGAATGATCCAGAATTGTTTAAAGGGCGTGATTCGCGTGTAATAGTGATGCGTAATATCTTGAAGACGATTAATCAAGCCATTGAGTTTTTGCCTAAAAAGACTAAGGTTTATCGTGTAAGCCGTGACGCAGCTTTGTTGCTGAAGGCTCGGATTTGTCTGTATGAAGGAACATGGAGACGTTATCGTGGAGTGGAAGGTGATGTGGAATATTTGCAAGAAGCTTACGATACAGCCGGTAAATTGATGGGTTATGGTTATTCTCTTTATGAAGGAACAGGTGTGGAAAATAGCTATTTTGATTTGTTCATTCAAGATAATTATAATAATAATCCTGAAGCCATCTTGTCTCGTGAATACGATCCGGTAATTAATATGGGACATAATGTGTCGAATAGTATTCCAAACAGCGAAATTGGTATGAGTCGTGATTGCTTTGAAGAATATTTATGTGCAAAAACAGGTAAACCGATTTCAATTTGTGGTTGTCATAATCCTAATATGGGATATGTTGAAGAAATGAAGAATCGTGATGGACGTCTGCTTCAAACGCTTTGTTTGCCAGAAAAAGGGAGTAAGTATGCTCGTTATTTGTTCCGTGCTGATGGCGGCTCTATAAAAGGAGGAGCTCCCAATATTTTTTCTATTCTTCCAGGATCGGATAAACGTACGTTTTATGGCGCTACTAGTACAGGTTATGCAATGTGTAAATTCTATAGAGATTCTGAACATTTAATAGGTAATCATAAAGGTGGTATTGATTGTTTGGTGATGCGTTATGCAGAAGTCTTGTTGATTCGTGCAGAAGCTGGTGCAGAATTAGGTAAAGACCCGAATCTGGATAAAACTATTAATGCACTTCGTGCGCGTGTTGGTTTGAGCAGCAAGTTGAATGAAAATCCTATAGAAGATCCTGATTTGGTGGCCAAATATCCCAATGTGAAAGGTCCTAATAAGAATTTAATTCGAGAAATCCGTCGTGAACGTCGTATAGAACTTTTTGCGGAAGGATATCGATGGGATGATATTTGTCGTTGGAATGTGGGTGAAGTGGTGTATAATCGCGAACGCCGTGGTGCTAAGATGGATCCGAAATTGTATACAGAAAAAGAAATAGCAATTATCCGAGAACAAGTAGGATTTGATAAAGATGGCTTCATAACTCCGTATACGAAGCGTTCTCCTTATACGATGAATTTTAAGGAGAAGAATTATTTGTATAACATTCCGTTGAATGAAATTTCTTTGAATCCGAATCTGCTTCCTCAGAATCCTGGTTGGGAATAATAGATTATAAACAACTTAATAAAGAAAAATATGAAAAACTTATTTTTAGATATAGCGAAATTCTTTCGTGCTATCATGTTGGTGTCTGCCGTGGTGCTTTCGTGCAGTTGTTCCAATAATGAAGAAGATGTACCTTTTAAGGGTGCTACTTTTCCGATTACCCAGGGGATTGCCCAAAACGTACCACTCATTCAGTCTATAGATAAAGAGCAAGCATACGAATTGCACGCAGGAGTACATATTACGGATGTAACTTTTACCTATTGCACAAAACCTACCCGTATGATTATTGCAGAGGTAGATTTGAATAAGAATGTGACATTAGTCACTTCTACACCTGATAACAAGAATAGTTATGGAACGAAACTTCAGACAGTAGCTGATCAAGCAATGAAGGCTGAAGAAGCAGGAAGAAAAGTCATTTTGGCTACTAATGGCGACTATTATGGTAAAGCTAAAGATGGTAGTTGGTACACCAATGGATTGTGTTATAAGGATGGAGTCGCTATCAAAACGTTGAAAGATGCAGAAGCAAATTATGTGTTTTATATCTTGGATGATGGAACGGCTCATATTTCTTTGATTCCAGAATTTCAGTTGCAAGAAAGTAGGGTACTAAATGCCATTGGTGGTTGGCAATATTTAGTGGACGATGGAAAGCCCGTTGACAACTTTACTGTGAATGATAATTCGATGCAATTTCATCCTCGCACCTTTGTGGGCGTTTCTCAAGATCATAAAAAAGTATTTCTGTTTGTGCTTGACGGTCGCCAGAGTGATTATTCCAATGGCATGCGGATAGAAGATATGATGCTTCTTTGTAAGGGAGCTGGTTGCTATCAGGCTCTGAATTTAGATGGAGGTGGTTCTACAACAATGGTACGCAGGGTAGAACAACCTGGTCAGCCATTGTCCTTTGAATTGATGAACAAGCCTTCAGATAATCCGGCCAGAGCCGTGTTGAATGGCATACAGGTAGTAGAGAAAAATAATTAATAGATAAGTAGTATGAAAAAGCGATATATAAAACGTTATCATTTATGGAGAGCCCTGTTAGGACTACTTACATTGATAAGTTTGGTTGCGTGTGATGATTCTGACATTGTACGTAGGGTAGAACCTAATTTGAATATTGAGGAGACGTTGTTAGTGTCTCCTTCAAGGTCGCGTCAAGTGGTGAAACTTCGTTCTACTTATCCTTGGTTTGCTGAAGCTTCTGATGCATGGATTAAGTTGTATCGTTATCGGGGGCAGGCTTTGAAGCCAGATTCTATTGTGATGGAATTGGAGGAAAATCCAGAAATGAAACAAAGAGAGGGATGGATTGAAATCCGTTTGATGGACCAGATGACTAAACGTATTTCTGTGAAGCAGAATGGTCGTGGATCATTGATTACTTTGTCAAAGGAGTTGCTTTGTTTCAATGTGAATGGCGGTGAAACTATGTTAGATGTGGTGACTGATTTGGATTGGCTGGTCGACCAGGGACAAGCAAGTGGCATTACGTTTGAAAAGGTTGATAAGGGACATTTGAAGATTAAAGTTTCTAAAAATACAACAGGGCAAGAGGTGAAACAAGTTGTGACATTAACCGATGCGAAAAGAAGTACGGAAACCAAACTTACCATTATTCAGAGTAATGTAGAAAGAATGTTGTCTATTCCGTTGACGAAAGAAGAAAAAGATAAAATCTTGATGAAGGGAGCGCATTCTTTGGTTATGCCGATATCGGTAAATGTTCCATTTGAGTGTGTGGCATCTGACAACTGGGTTGCCGTAGGGCAGTATCCGGAATTTACAGGTGATATTGTACAGGATATCAATATATCTTTGTCAGTGAAGCCAAATGATGGTGTTGAAGAACGTACAGCCTCTGTCGTAGTGAGAAACAAAGGAGATAGAGTGGTCGTATCGGATACGTTATGGATTACTCAACGCGCTTTCAGTCGCATTGTATATGTGAAGAAAGGTGGTACTGGTGATGGTACAAGTTGGGACAGAGCTTTTGGTCGAGTAGAAGATGCTTTGGCAGTTTGCGGCGACTATAGTGATATGGAATTATGGGTAGCAGCTGGTGAGTATCAACTGAAAGACTATACAACCTTCCGTAAGATCAATATATATGGTGGATTCAAAGGAACAGAAACGAAGTTGGTTGACCGTGATTTGAATAACAAGTCAATATTGATTGCTGCTCCGAAGAATCCGTGGCCTTCTATTTATGGTTATAAGATTGAAGGTACAACTCGTTATATCGATGGTTTTGTATTTACAGGATCAAATGTAAAGAAAGGAGAAGGTACGATGACTATTTACGACAACTGGGTGATTCGTAATTGTATTATTCGTAATAATACGGCTTATCGAGATGCTGGTGGCTATTTTGCAAATGCCACACTAATTAATGTGCTGATTTGTAATAATACGACTCAGACAACATCTTCTACTGTCAATGCGTCGGGTACGAATTTATATAATGTTACCATTGTGAATAATGAAAGTGGAGGCGGTTGTGCTGGTCTGCGTTTAGGAGGAAAGGATGTCGTCGTAGTTAATACGGTGGTTTGGGGTAATAAACATACACGTGGAGCAAACCATCAAGGTTATCTTGATAGTGATAAGAATGCTAAGTTTATTCATTGTGCCGTGCAAGATGGTTATGTATTTAATAAAGGTTTTACACCTTTATCTACAGAAGGGTGTATAACGTTGAATGCTGATAATGGCGCCGTGAATGGCCCTCGTTTTGTGAATCCGACAAAGAGTGATTATCTGTTGCAAGGAACATCCCCCTTGATTAATGCAGGCTCAAATAAGGAAATCGGCAAGCTGGGTTTGACTTGTGATATATTAGGTGCACTTCGTATTTGGGATAATGTAGTTGATATGGGAGCCTTTGAATATCATCCACTTGATAAATAATATGTAGACAAAGAAGGCAACGGTTGCGACTAAGGAGCGGTTGCCTTCTATATTCATTTTAAATATTTTATAAGTATGAAAAATATTATCTTTATATTTCTTAGTGTTATATTGTTTTTATGTTGTAGTTCAGAAAATGATCCAGTATTACCCAATAAAACTGTGAAGATACCAATACGTTCCATCGTATTGGCTGAGCAGGCTACAAAATCTGTAGTTATTATTGATGCAGATACATATCAGAAAGTGTGGTCATGGAATGCTGTTCAAGCAGGAGTTCCTGCAGAACATCAAATTTGGTTTACAAATCCAAGTGAAGTAAAGCCCGTATATAATAGTCAATATATTTTGATGACGGCTTCCGGAGGAGCGGTGGCGCTGATTCGTATTGCAGATAGTAAGTTGATGTATTATGCCCAGGTAGGAAGTAATCCTCACTCGGCAGAGTTGTTGCCTGATGGGAATATTGTAGCTGTTTCTTCGACAGACAGTAAGTTGCGTACGTTTGTGACTGATACCATTAAAGGTTTTGGTAAATTCCATGCGTCTTATGAATTACCAAGTGCCCACAATGTAGTGTGGGATAGAAAGAGGAGCGTATTGTATACAACTCAAGATCGTGCATTGTATTCTTATAAATATAATAATGACAGCAAGGCTCCGATGTTGTTGGATAAAACTCTGATTACGGAATTGCCGAAAACAGAATCTTGTGGACATGACTTGTTCCCTGTTCAAAATAAAGAGAATAGCTTGTGGCTGACTACTAACGAAACAGTCTGGCAATATGATGTAGAAACGAAAACGTTGGAGAGAATTTTTCCGTTTTATGCAGTGAAGAGTGTTTCTGATAGTAAAGAGGGGATGTTGATGTTGTATCCAACTACAGAATGGTGGTCAGACGGTTTGATTAATGAGAAAGGCAAGAAAATCTTTACTATTAGAGGCGCGAAGATTTATAAAGGACGTTGGATGCAAGACAATACGTTCAGTTATCCCAAGAGTCATTTGTTTAAATTAGGAAATTAAAGCCCAAACGATGTAGCAGGTTTTGCTTATTCTGTAAGATAGAAACATGAAAAAACTGAAATGTTTATTGTTAGCTGGTACTTTTGGGGGGATGTTGGCTGGGTATGCCCAGCAGGCATTGCCGTATCAAAATCCATTGCTTCCTGCTGAGGCGCGGGCTGAGGACTTGCTTTTCCGCATGACCTTAGAGGAGAAGGTCGCACAGATTCGTCATCTACATTCATGGGATGTATTTGATGGTCAACAGTTGAATAAAGATAAGTTAGAAAAAAAATGCTCGGGCATTAGTTATGGTTTTTTTGAAGGTTTTCCGTTGACAGCTGCTAATTGTCAAAAGACGTTTAGGGATATACAGACGTATTTAGTAGAGAATACTCGTTTGGGTATTCCTGCTTTGCCTGTAGCGGAATCATTGCATGGCGTGGTACACGAGGGAGCAACAATCTATCCGCAAAATATAGCTTTGGGAAGTACGTTTAACCCGTTTCTTGCTTATCAGAAGACAAAGCATATTTCAGGAGAACTGAATACGATGGGAGTGAAACAAGTTCTGGCTCCTTGTATTGATGTAGTACGTGAATTGCGTTGGGGACGGGTGGAGGAATCTTTTGGAGAAGATCCTTTTCTTTGTTCTCAGATGGCAGTTGCCGAGGTGAAAGGCTATTTAGACCATGGTATCTCTCCCATGTTGAAGCATTATGGTCCGCATGGCAATCCGCAAGGAGGATTGAATTTAGCATCGGTAGAATGTGGAATTCGTGATTTGTTTGATATCTATTTGAAGCCGTTTGAAGCCGTTTGTGCTCAAACGGGTGTTTTAGCGGTGATGTCGAGTTATAATTCCTGGAATCGCACGCCCAATTCCGCTTCCCATTTTATGTTGACCGAAATCTTACGTAATAAGTTCGGATTTCGAGGTTATGTCTATTCTGACTGGGGAGCGATCGATATGTTGAAAACATTTCATCATACAGCAAGTTCTAACTTCGATGCGGCCCGTCAGGCATTAGAGGCAGGTGTGGATGTGGAAGCGTCCAGTAGCTGCTTTCCTTCTTTAATAGAGCAAATTCGCAAAGGCGCATTTGATGTAAAGATTGTAGATCGAGCAGTGAAACGAGTCTTAATTGCTAAGTTTGAGTTGGGGTTGTTTGAAGATCCCTATTTGGATAAAACAACTTATCGGTTGGCATTGCGTGCACCCGAAAGTGTAGCGTTAAGTCGGCGAATTGCTGAAGAATCTATTGTGTTGCTGAAGAACCAGAATCAACTACTTCCTTTGAATCCATTGGAACTAAAATCAGTAGCGGTGATAGGCCCTAATGCCGATTATGTGCAGTTTGGTGATTATACTTGGAGTAAAAACAAGGAAGATGGAGTTACTCCGTTACAAGGTATTCGTCAGCTATTAAAAGGGAAAGTGAAAGTGCATTATGCAAAAGGCTGTTCGTTGGCTTCTATGGATACGACAGGGATTGCCGAAGCCGTTGAGGCTGTTAAGAAGAGTGATGTCGCATTGGTATTTGTGGGTAGTTCGAGTACGGCTTTTGTGCGGCATAGCGCAGAACCATCCACAAGTGGAGAAGGTATTGATCTGAACGATATATCGCTGACAGGCGCACAGGAAACACTCATCAAACGGGTATATGCTACGGGTAAACCGGTGGTTGTGGTGTTGGTGGCAGGAAAGCCTTTCGCCATGCCTTGGGTGAAAGAGCATATTCCTGCGATAGTGGCTCAATGGTATGGCGGAGAACAAGAGGGCCATGCTATTGCAGATGTGTTGTTCGGACGTGTCAATCCTTCTGGCAAATTATCTTTCTCTTTCCCTAAGAGTACAGGCCATCTGCCAGCGTATTATAACCATTTACCTACCGACAAGGGATTTTATAAGGAACCGGGAACATACGAGAAACCAGGTAGAGATTATGTGTTTTCAGATCCAACCGCTCTTTGGGCTTTCGGACATGGATTGAGTTATACTTCTTTTGCTTATTCGCATGCCGTGACTGATAAAAAGCAGTATCAGCCTTTTGATACCATCAACGTGACTGTGGCGGTGAAGAATACAGGGCCGGTTAAGGGTAAAGAGGTTGTGCAGGTTTACGTGCGCGATGTAGTAAGCTCGGTTGTTACACCTGTGAAGCAGTTGAAAGGATTTTCTAAAATAGATGTTTGTCCGGGGGAAACAATAGAAACTGTGATAAAAGTGCCTGTTACAGAGTTATATCTTACCGATAATTTCGGTCAGCGAATGTTGGAACCTGGTGTTTTTGAAATACAAGTAGGTACTGCTTCTGATCATATATATCACACATTGCCAGTTACTGTTGGTGTTATGAACATGCAGTTTAGAGATTCCGAAGTACAAACGTCTAAAAAGCAAGTCATTATTTCAAGCAGGCAACTCATGATAGAAGGGTGTGTGCGTGATGTGCAAGCAACTCCTGTGGCAGGATGTCTGGTGAAATGTCTGAGGACTGGTGCTACGACAAAAACCGATTCTAAAGGACTTTATAAGATAAAGGCTGCAGATAATGATACTCTTTTGTTTTCGAAAAAAGGGTATACAGAAAAGAAAGTTGCTGTCCGCCAACAGACCTCCATCAATATTCAATTAACAAAAGGCTTTTGATATAGATGCCGCAAAGTGTAACGACAACTTATTTTTTATCGAAAGGATGAAAGTTGTATAAAATTTACTTAGCTGATACAAGATAATAATATGATTTTCTTTGAATACAGAAATATGTATATATACGAAAAGGAAACTGCTTTGGGTGTGAGTTGTACGAATGGAAGTAAACAAACATTCTTTCAAGTTGTGTGTTTGTTGATGTTTTTGCTAACTATTCCATTCCCTCTTTATGCTCAGTATACGGGTAGAGTGTTTGAAGATCGAAATTGGAATGGCGTATATGATAAAGGAGATAAGTTGCTTCCGAAAGTGGCGGTGTCTGATGGTTTGCATGTAGTGCAGACAGATGCAAAAGGAACTTATCTCTTGCCGGGGCATGAGCGTATGCGCTTTCTGTTTATTACAACGCCTTCGGGCTACAAGACTTTTAATGCGTTTTATCAACGAGTAAGGAAAGGAACGTCTTCGTATGATTTTGCGTTGTATCCTTGTTCTGTGGGAATAAAGTCAGATGGCAGTCATCAATTCATCCATCTGTCTGATACGGAGATATCTACGGAGGAAGGACATGACATGTGGTCACGTCAACTGTGTGAATATGCCGACAATGAGAAAATAGCCTTTGTCGTTCATACAGGAGATATTTGTTACGAAGGTGGTTTGAAAAGTCATATTCGGATTCTGAATACTCGTTTGATGGATAATACTCAGGTGTTTTATGGCATAGGCAATCATGATTTGGTAAAGGGAGCTTATGGAGAAGAACTTTATGAAAAAATCTATGGCCCCGTGTTTTACTCTTTTGATGTGGGAACTGTCCATTATGTGATGACACCGATGCTTCAAGGAGACCATCGTCCTAGTTATCGGAAAGAAGATGTATATCGCTGGTTGAAGAATGATTTGGCATTGGTGGAAAAAGGCAAACCAATCGTATTCTTCAATCATAGCATACCCGAAGATACTATCACGTTTCGCTATGGAATCAGTCCGACTGAATATATAGATTTGCCCGCAAGAGGAGTGAAGAACTGGTTCTATGGACATTGGCATATTCATCATCAGGTTCAGCATCCAGCTACGAAAATGAATCTCATTTGTACCGCTACACCTGCAGGCGGAGGCATTGATCATGCCACTTCTGCTTTTCGGGTATTAGCTGTTGACGCTAAGGGGAAGACGACTTCCGAGATGCGTTACAGCTATCTGCCTGCTTATGTGCAGATCGCTTCTTTGAATGGATTGCAGCGTCCGAAGTTATCTTCGGGAAAAATTCCATTGTCTGTGAATGCCTATTCGTCTGTATCTCCGGTACAATCAGTGCAATATCGCTGCACGTGTGAAGGTCGCCCCATAACTCCTCTTCGTTTTATGCAGCCGCAGAGCGACTTTACGTGGTATGCGGAGCTGGAGTTAGCTTCGCAATGGAACAACCGCAAGGTGACCATAGAGGTGCAGGCTACTTTTAAGAATGGCGAGGTAAAGAGGACAAAGCGTTCGTTTTTTAATGGACTTTTAGAACAACCGGCTCCCATGCGTTTGTCATGGGTGCGGAATGTTGGTGCTTCGGTTTATATGACGGCACCTGTCGTTCAGGAAAACAAAGTCTATTTAGCAACCATTGATGAGAATGGAACAGGCAAATCGGCCTTAGTATGCTTGGATGCCAATACTGGAGCAATCTGCTGGAAGTATCCCATTCGCGGTTCTGTGCGAAGTAGTATTGCGGTATCTAAAGGTTATGTGTTGGCACAAGACGTGTATGGTTCGTTGTATGCTGTTGATGCATTGACGGGACAATTGAATTGGGAGAAAAACTTGGGCATTGGCTTGTTGCCGGGATTGAATGATGGTTTGTTGGCTGTGGGCGATGTCGTGTATGCCGGCACAGGATTATCTTTGTGCGCGTTACAAATATCTGACGGGAAACTATTGTGGAGAAACAAGGAATGGTCGCGAGGAGAAGGTTGTGTGGCCACGTTGTCGCTTCACCAACATATTTTGATTGGTCATGCCAACTGGAAAGGATTGTATGCTAATGACGCTCGTACAGGTAAAATGCTGTGGGAGAAGAAAGATAAGGAACTTCGTTATCGATCAGGGTCGGTTACTTGGAGTGGCGAACAGTTTTATTTGCTTTCCGGTAAGTCGTTGTTTCTTATTGATGGCCATACTGGTCACATCATTGTTCATAAATCATTAGGGTATGGAGTGGATGTCAATACGGCTCCATTGATAACCGATGACGAGATTATTTTCGGTACAGCTCAACGGGGAGTGGTAGCTTTGAATAAAGAAACGTTAGAGGAGAAATGGCGTTTTCAAACATCTCCTGCTTTAATCTATACGTCACCTTATACGCGTCCTCCTTCTGCCACGGTCGAAACGCGTCCTGTTTTGCAGGGAGATGTTGTATTTATCGGTGCTTCAGATGGCTATCTCTATGGACTACATCGAAAAACGGGAAAACCGGTATGGAAGTTTCAGACAGGTGTTCCTATTTTCTCAACGGTAGCCGTTGCTAATGGTTGGCTTTATATGGCCGATTTTGGTGGTAATGTTTATGGGTTTAAGTTGAAATATATTTAGTAGGTTAGGCGGAACGTGATTTTATCGCGTTCCGTTTTTCTTTTTGTGTTTTGTAATAAGCCCTGTTAAAAGCAGAAACGACCTTTTCTTGTTGCTCCAAAGGTACTGCTATACGATAACCAATATAGTATATGCGGTAGCATACTGTTTCATCAATCAACTACAATACGTCATACCCTGTTGAATAAAAATGTAAATTCTTTATCACAAAAACATGACTGAAAAAATGCGTCAAATAGCATGACGTTATCCATTTTCTTATCTCTTTTTGCCCATCAACATCCTCATAATAGCGTGATTTTTATATTTTGGCGGCTCATTGCTATGCTTTTACCTTGCGAAAGCTATGCTTTTAGCGGGTAAAAGCACTGCTTTAACACGCTAAAAGAGCCACAATGAGCGGGTAAAAGTCATGTTTTGACGGGATGATATGGGATAAAAGAAGGCGCGTTTTTGCGTAATGGGCTGATTACGAGGTGAATAGGGAAATCGTTGTAGAATCGCGTATTTCTGGCCGATGATAATTATTTTGAAATAACGCAAGCATTTTCGGCCTTTTGTAAAGTTATTTCAGTGCTTGCGGCATTAGATTTTTGGGGCAGAAAAGCGAACGCTTCGGACTTGGTCTCTTGCGAGTGGCCGTGTCCGAAGCGTTTCATGTTACTTCTTTTCGTAGGGAATGACAAGTTTGAAGCCTTGTCCGCGCAGTACGGCGTCATGTTCCCGAACCTCTTCCACGAATAGTTTGTATTGACCTTCTTTCAGTCCGCTGTTAGAAAACTCATCGGGATAGGTCATGGAGAGCGTCACGTTTACATGGCTTCCGACTACGGGATTGACGACGGCGGGAGTAATCTTCAGCACTCTTTTGGCGGTGTAGGGGCGTGCGCCGCTGCAGAACCATACGCCTATGCCGGGTCTTCGCACGGCCATGATGGTGTTCATGTGGGTATAGATACTGCGCGAAGTGGTGCTGTAGACGCCCACGCGGTCGGCCGTTCCTTCGCAGCGGACAACAACCTTCAGAGTCTTCTCCTTCTTGTCCTGCGCGATGACGCGTATTTTTGCCTCTCCTTCGTAGTGGGCCTGTATTTCGAGAATGCCTGTCTTGGCGTTCCACTTGGCATTCATGATTTTATCAGGGTCTTCTATTTGCAGCTCTGCGAAGTCTCCGCCACCGTTCAGACTGACGAACTTGCTTTCGTCGCGCGGGAAAAGACGTATCTCGGACTGGCTGATACTCAGTTCGGGCACAACGACGTTGATGTCGACGCGGCGCTTGAAGTCTCCCGAAATGATGGTGGCATAGGTTTGTCCCTCCAGTATTCCGCTGATACGCAGCGTGTCTTTACTGATGGCTACGCCGGCAATTTTCGAGTCGGCCACGTTGGCGGTATATTTTCCTGTGCCTCCCCGCAGGATGATCGTGC